>NZ_JAOTGJ010000009.1:0-68919 GCF_044427225.1 Streptococcus sp. 2022WUSS037
TCCGTTAGCTGCCGTAAAAAATGATTTTTGGGAACAACAATATCATACAGGGGAGAATAGGAACTAAGATCTAACTGAATTTGATTATCAAGCATAGGAATCACCTCGACTCTAGTATAGCAAAAAAAGCCATCAAGTTGATGACTTTTTCAGTGGGTTCGTATGTTTGCCAACTATTGGTTTGGGAATTTCTTTAGGAGGGCTTTTGATGGCGCGTGCAGTGTCTGCTAGACCGAAACTATTTGATAAGGTCGTTCTGTTTAATTATTTTCCAAGTCTGGTTGAATCGTTTAAGATTTCAATTCCGAAGTTTTTGCATTCTTATGTAGAGAAGGGCTTTCCGAACTTGTTGGAAAAGATAATAGAGAAATACATTTCAAGGCAATTCTTCCTAAACTGGCAAATTGAACATGCTAAATGGGTCTTCGGCGCGGATAACTTGAATGACTTGCTTAGGAAGGCGAGTGAATTTACAGAAGTGACGTTTACAACAGACGGGCTCATATTTTTGTCGGAAGGTGACAATTACTATGATTATCATATGGGGCTAGAATTTTTTAATCAACTACCGAGTAACAACAAGCAACTGGTCGTCTTTCATCGCGATAGTGTCTCCTCATGGCATTGTCAGAACGGAGCCTCCTTCGCGACGAATGACCACATGTTTGATTGGTTGATGAGTAGCAATTTTGATAGCCATGGATGAAAGATAAAGAGAATCAAATTACTAGCTATTTTATCGAGAAACGCTTACAATAGATATATTAAGTGCAAGGGAGATGTTTATGACAACCTTTATTGGAAAACCAGTGACCTTGGTAGGTCCACGATTGCAAGTGGGAGATACTGCCCCTGATTTTGTGCTCATGGCCAATGACTTGAGCCTGAAAAGCCTGAAAGACTTTGGCAAGCAGACCAAGGTCATCAGTGTGGTGCCTTCTATTGACACAGGGATTTGCGATACCCAAACCCGTCGCTTCAATCAGGAACTGGCTGACCGTGACAATACTGTTGTTGTGACTGTCTCAGCAGACCTGCCTTTTGCCCAAAAACGCTGGTGTGGTGCTGCAGGTTTGGAGGATGCCATCACCCTGTCTGATTACTATGACCATGCCTTTGGTAAATCCTACGGTCTGCTCATGCGAGAGTGGAATTTGCTGGCGCGTGCAGTCTTTGTCCTCAATGCCGACAATGAAATCACCTACGTAGAATACCTGGACAATGTCAACGAACATCCCGACTATGAAGCAGCTTTGGAAGCTGTCAAGTAAAAGAATACAAAACGGTGTCTGAACAGGCATCGTTTTTTTAACGCTTAAATTATCCTGCTAGAAATGTATTGTGAAGATAGGTTGTGAAAAGAGGGGATGTTCATGATTTAGGATGAAACGAAGAGATAACATACATATTCTGATATAGATTTTATAAATAATATGCAAATGGATATTTTTATTGTCTTTAAAATTCATAAGTGCTAGAATAGTTGTATAATACGAGTGAGGTAACAACAATGACTATACAACTAGGCTCTAGGTTAAAACAAAAAAGAAAAGAGATGAAATTATCTCAGAAAGAATTGGCAGAAGGTGTATGTAAACAAGGTCAAATTAGTAGAATTGAGAGTGGCGTTTATACTCCTGGCTCTGAATTGCTTTTTGAATTATCAAAAAAACTAAATGTTTCGATGAATTACTTTTTTGAAGACACTGTTTCTGAGCAGGAAGAGGAGTTAGTAGAATTCAAAACAGTTGTACGAAATTTCTTAGTCCATAGAGACTACCAAGGACTACGATATGTTTATGAATTGGAGTCTAATAATAAACATCGTTTATCGGTAGCAAATCAATTATACTTAGAGTGGATAGGTGGATTAGTCGATTTTTATTTTTATGATAAAAAGAAGGAAGCTATATCCAAAATGGAATATCTACTTGAACAATTGGAGAGTTCTAATTTATTTTTTTTACAAGTATCAAATACACTCCTAAATTTTTATTTTGATGTTAATGATGAAGAATTATTTGATGTACAATTTGAAAGACTGACAGAAAAAACGGATAATTTTCAACCGCTCACGATTGAAGAATTGGAATTAAAAATTAAACTTCAATATAACATTTCACGTTACCTATGGCTAAAGAAGGATTACATCCAAGCCATAGCTAGCATCACAAAGGCCATCGAATTTTGTAGGTCACATAGAAGCTATTATTCCTTACCCGATTTATTTTGTTTACTAGGTAATGTCCATGAAGAACTTGGAAATACAGAGAGTGCGAAACAACATTTTCGTCAGGCATATTTTTTATATAAATTGGATGCTAACCGTCAAATGGAATTGAATCTGGAGCGATATATAGAAGAAGACAAAATCTAGGAATCCCAATGACCTAAAGATTGGCAAGAGTTGATAGTAGATAAGTATATATTTAAACGCAGGGAATCAGCCAATTTGCTAACATGATTTTTGCGTTTTTAATTTGCAAAATTCTTTTAATTATATCACCAGAAATACATATTAGAATATAGTTTTAAAAAATACGAATTTTATATTTTATATATAGACAAGATAAGAGAGTTGTGATAAACTATAAATGAAAGGGGTTACAAAATCCTGCCATGAGAAAATTGAAAATGAGAGAAAAAACAAAAATAACAGCTGGTCAAATTTGTCTATACTATTGGTATGGAATCGGTTTCCTTTGCTGGGATTAGTTTACATGGTTCCGTTCACCAAATAATTTAATAACTTGACTGGTCGATAGTTTGTCACTTTTCTATCGACTTTTCTTTTTAGGAGGTTGCTATGGCAAATACATTATTAAATGTTACAGCAGTATCCAAAACTTACGGAAAGCAAAAAGTTCTAGATAATATTAGTTTTGATATTAACTGTGGAGAAATTTGTGGTCTAGTGGGAGAAAATGGTGCTGGCAAAACTACCTTAATCCGAATTCTTGCAGGATTGATTTCGAGTAATTCTGGTGAAATAAGCGGTTTAGAGAGTCAAGCTGTTTCCTGTATTGTAGAGTCACCTGCTCTGTATCCCCATTTATCTGCAGGCGACAATCTTCGTGTTCAAATGATAGGTTTAGGAATTGGGGCGGATATAGATAAAGTCAAAAATCTATTACGTATGGTTGGACTTGAGGGTGTAGATTCTAAGAAAAAAGTGAAAGATTTTTCTCTTGGAATGAAGCAACGTTTGGCAATAGCCTTGGCTATCTGTGATTGGCCCAAACTACTTATATTAGATGAGCCAATAAACGGTCTGGACCCTGTGGGTATTAAGGAAATTCGTGAGATTCTTCTGCTCTTGAAAAATGAATATCGTATGACCATTCTAGTTTCAAGCCATATCTTGTCTGAATTAGACTTAGTCGTTGACAAGTATATCATCATGAGCAAAGGAAAAGTGTTACAAATCATACAAAAAGATGCTCTGAAAAAACTACTTCAAACCAAACGGATTGTTAGAGTGGATAAGGAGCATGAAGCACTTGATGTGTTACTTTCCGAGGGAATTGAGGCGATAGTGACCGAAGAAGGAATTGAGCTTTCAGAAATTGGGAAATCAACTAGCTGGATTATTGATTGTTTACGGAAAAACGAGATTCAAATCGAGGAAATCATTAAATTTCAACCGAGTTTTGAATCCTATTATCTATCTTTGATTACAAGAGAGGAGGTTCCTCATGTTCCATAAAGTGAAATCAGACTTTTATAGGGTATGGAAAGAAAGTAGTTTATTTTTTCCAGTCTCTCTGGTGATTTTTTTAGGAGTACTCTTCGCTTATCTGATGAGAGAAACTGATGGACAAGGAGGTATTACGATTATTTTATCTTCAGTGGCAGGGTTTATCCCTCTATTCTTCTCAAGTGCTTGTAATCTAGTCTGGGGAGAAGAATTTACCAATCGCACCATTAACCATGCAATCATAAAAAGTTCCTCTCGTTTTTCAGTTTACCTTTATAAATTGTTTGAAACCTTGTCCCTGTGTTTTGCATATACGCTTTTACTATTTTTTACAGTAATTGTATGTAGAATTTTTTTGAATGGACAAGTAGATGTGGGTGAATCATTTGACCTGCTTATTAAACAATTGCCATTTCATCTCTGTTTTTCGCTACTGTGTCTGTATATTTTTCAGTATGTAGATAAGATTTATCAAGCCTACCTTATTTATACCATGATTGTCTTGATGTTTGATAATTTAGTTTCGTATGTTACAACAAGTCTTTTGGCAAATGATGTCTTTTCTCATTTCTTTCTATTTAATCAGGTAAAGTTAATCACTAAGCAAACAGAATTTTTTACTCCGTCTAGTCTCATTGCATTGATATTTAGTGTTGTCTATTTATTGAGTTCGTACTTACTTTTTTCTAGTAGGGAGTTTAAATAGTTTAAGGAGGGCACTTGTAATGAAAAAAATAATCCCATTTTTCATTTTAATCATTACTTTTTTAGGAGTTGCGATTTACCTAAGTTTAGAGAGTGACAAAACAGATGTAGAGATTGCTAAGTCTTGGACTGTAACGAGCAAAGAAATTAATACGATTGAAATCTATGGTAGCGAACAACCTTTCGAACTTGAAATTGTGGAGACTGACAATGAAGTGACGATGATTAGTTTGACAGGGAAAATTTCTGAAACAGCAATGTCAACACTTGAGAAGGCAGATATAGGTACAAATGATGCTTATATACCATTGGGTAAAAAGGGTTTTAAGTTAGTTACCGTCGCAAGTGGAAAGAGTAGTTTAAAAGCAAAAATTGAATTGGCAAAAGGTGCTACATTTAAAGAAGTTTATGTTGATACATGGAATGGTACTGTAGATATTACTCTGCCTCGAAGTTACGATGGAGGATATGATGTCAATTTGAATAGTGGGGCAAAGTTACTAGAAGTTCCTGAAGAAGGAGCTAATAAGGCAAGTATCCTCAAAATAGATGCCTATGCCGATGTTAGCATCAGAAAGGGTGATTAAGATGATTACTTATCATAAGGTATTCTAAGTCCTACATCAGGTGAATTATGTTTAAAAGAGAAAACGTTAGGGGCTTTAAAACATACAGATATAACACAATATGTTAGTAGTTACTCAAACGAATATAGATTGTTTGCTGGAACAGTGATGCATAATATGTACTTTGATTTATTTACAAATTCTCATATAAATAAATTTGATTTCAATAGATTTTTAGGATTACACCATAATTATCAAGTAAATTCTCAAGAGAAAAATTTATCTTTGGGTCAGCAACAACGATTATTGATACTGAGAGCCTTGGTCCAAAAAAATAAGCAGGTTTTTGTATTTGATGAGCCAACTAGTAATTTAGATGAGCAATCTAGAAAAGAATTCATACAGATGCTATTAGAATTAAAAGAATCAGGAAAAATAATTTGTATCGTTTCACATGACAAAAATTTACAGTCTATTGCAACAGATACTATATGTCTAAGTAGGTAGTATTTGATTGCATTTGTTCAAATTCATCCAGTTCGATGTAGAATACCTGGACAATGTCAATGAACATCCTGACTATGAAGCAGCTTTGGAGGCTGTTAAATAAAAGAATATTACGGTGCCTGAATAGGCATCGTTTTTTATTTTTTATATTGACTTATAGTGAACTACAAGTGTTATAATGGCATACAGGAGGTGCAGACCATGGACAAACTCGGCTACACGATTGCGGAAGTCAGTCAAAGATACCAGATCAATAGTAATACTCTACGTTATTATGAACGAATTGGCTTACTACCAGATGTTCCAAGAGCAAGCAATGGACATCGCTATTTTACAAAGGAAATCCTGGCTTGGCTGGAGATGATTATCTGTTTGCGTCACTCAGGTGTCAGTATTGAAACGCTGACAGAGTATGCTTCCTTGTTGAAGGAGGGAAATAGTACCGTTAAGGAACGGGAAAACTTGTTGCGGGAGCAGTTGGCAACTCTCTATCAAAAGCAGGCCAACCTCCAACGCTCCATTGACCGTTTGGAGAAAAAAATAGCTTTGTATGAATCAGGTGAAATTGGACAGGGGCTTTCCTACTTTGAGGACTATGCGATTTTATCCGATGAAAAGGACAGTTGGAAGGAGATAGATGTATGAAAATAGATGTATTTGCCCATGTATTGTTGCCCCAGTTTTATCAGAAAATGTTGGCCCTTGATCCAGCCTTGCCTCAAAAAATGCCTTTTTTACAGAATCCTATCCTACAAGATATGGAAAAAAGGCAGGCTCTGCAAGATTCAGCTGTCAAACAGATTATTTCATTTGTCAATGTCAATCCAGAAGATTATCTGGAAGCAGAGCCAGCCTTGGCTTTGGTTCAAGAAGCCAATCAAGAACTCTTGGAAACTGTTCAGACCTACCCAAATCAATTTTTTGCTGGTGTGGCCATGCTGGCCCTGAACAATATTGAGGGAAGTCTGGAAATTTTGGAAGACTTTGTCGCTAAAAATCCTGAAATTGTTGGTGTACAGCTGTTTTCAAGACACCTTGGCCTGTCCGTTGCGGACCAGAGTTTCAGACCAATCTTCGCTAAATGTGAAGAATTAGATATTCCTATCTGGTTGCACCCTGTATTTGACAATCGCAAACCAGATAATAACATTGTTTTTTCATGGGAATACGAGCAGAGTCAGGCCATGCTGCAATTGGTTCAGGCTGGTATCTTCCAAGATTATCCTAATCTGAAAATCATTGTTCACCATGCAGGAGCCTTAGTGCCTTTCTTTAGCGGACGGATACAGTACATTTTGCCAGAAAAACAGGTGGAGGACTTCCGCAAGTTCTATGTGGACACAGCTATTTTGGGCAATCCAAAGGCACTAGAATTGACCCTTGACTATTTCGGCGTGGACCATGTTCTCTTTGGAACAGATGCTCCTTTGGGTATTGCACCTGCAGGGGCTACGCAGGTCATCTCAGACGCTATTGACTCCCTGC
Source organism: Streptococcus sp. 2022WUSS037 (assembly GCF_044427225.1). Taxonomy (NCBI): domain Bacteria; kingdom Bacillati; phylum Bacillota; class Bacilli; order Lactobacillales; family Streptococcaceae; genus Streptococcus; species Streptococcus sp. 2022WUSS037. Next base: position 6,961 of record NZ_JAOTGJ010000009.1, read on the forward strand.
CCTTATCTCAAGAGGACAAGCAGGCCATTTACTCTGAAAATATCAAACTATTACTGAAGGAGGCAAAATAGATGAGTACACCAGTTGTTCATTTATTTCAACTAGGAGTTGATGAGAAAAATCGTGATAGTTTTTATCAAGTGGGTGTGAAGAATTTCCAGACCTCCTATGAAGAGGAAGCTGGCACTCTTGCCATGTACGCCAGTTCTTTAAAGGGAAATTCGTTGGAGTACAAAGTTTTTGAGGTTTATGCAGATGAGGAGGCCTACCAAAAGCATCGGAATTCTCCGCACTTTAAAGCTTATGTAGAGCAGGTGGGCTCCAAACTCACCAAGCGGGAAGTCTTTGAAGTAGAAGCCTTGTTTTTGGAGGAAAAACTCCCATCTGGAGTGTGGCTAGGACCAGAACACCATTTCCTAAAATTTGCCCAGGTTCAAGTGGAAGCGGGGAGTGAAAAATCTTTTGAAAGAAGTGTCCTGCTGAATATGCAAACTTCTATAAAAGAAGAAGCAGGTGTTTTAGCCATGTATGCCGCCAAGGACAGCCAGCAATCAAATCGTTATTATTTCTACGAAGTGTATGCTAGTGCGAAAGCCTACGAAGACCACCGATTGACTCCGCATTTTCAACGCTATATTTCAGAAACGCAGGATATCGTGGAAGAAAAAATCTTACAGGACTTAGAAAACAGTATCGCCATCTCGAGAGGGCAACTAGCTTTTTCTAGCTAATTTGTATCCTCTAACTTTCTGTGCTATACTGGTGAAATGAAAAAATTTTAACAGGAGATTCTATGCCCTTTATCAAGCATAAAAAGGTCGAGTTGACCGAATTATTTTATGATTTAGTTTATGTCTATACAATCAGTCAGCTGACGTCGATAATCCACCATGCCCATCAGGGAGTTGTCAGTCCCCAATCCTTTTTTAACTTCTCAGTTGGACTGATTATTTTTATCAATTCTTGGATGGTGCAGACTGTCTTTACAAACCGTTTTGGAAGTAACAGCTTGAGAAATATCATTTTTATGTTTTTGCAGATGATTTGTCTTTTGGTGGCATCAAGTGCAGTTGCAGGAGATTGGCAGACTAGTTTTGTATGGATTTTTCTCCCCATGGCCATTATTTCCTTGCTGCTTCTGGTTCAGTACATTTTAGAATATTTCCAGACTTCAAACGATGCGGATCGGAGTCTGATGAAGCAGTTTTTCTATATCCTCGGTTTGCGGTCGGTCATGCTCTTTCTTTCTTTATTTTTCCCTTATGAGATAGGTATGTGGATTGCCTTGGTTGGTATTCTCTCGACCTGGTTGCTACCTGGATTGCTCAGCGATCCCAACCGTGGCTTTGTTTCGGCTGACTTGAATCCAGTAAATTTTCCACACTTGATGGAGCGCTTGTCGCTCTTAGTGATTATTACTTTTGGCGAGTCCTTGATTGGTATTTCAGAGCATTTCAGTCCAGAGAATTTTTCTTGGGAATCCATTGCGATTTTCATTACTCTGACAAATCTTTTCATGGTCTATATTGTAGAAGTGGACCACCTGCTTGATGTAGAACGGGAAGAAACTGGGATTCGTGCCATTTATAGTCACTACCCCATACTCTTTGGGCTCAGCTTGATAACCATTGCCCTCTCATTTTTTGGAAATGGTGACATGAATGTCCAATACACAGTCTTTTATTTTTACGGTGGCCTAGTCCTCTTTTTGCTCGGACTCCTCCAGCACAATGCCTACAACAAGCAAGGCAGAATCCTAACCAAGCAATTTCAATCTACCCAGCTCCTGCTCATCAGTATTGGCTTTGGAATTAGTCTGCTAATCTTTACTCAGTCATGGAGTTGGTTGATCGTGATCAGCTTGATCGTGACTAGTCTGATGATGATTGGTTTTGTTGGTATGAACCTTGGTCATTCGGCAGAATAAAGAATCCCGCTTCGATCGAAGTGGGATTTCTGTTTACTGACGCTCGATGGTCAGGCTGATTTTGACGATTGGTTTTCCTGGCGTCCGCTTGGTCCACCAGTCTTTGATGTGGAAATAGCTGAGCAGGGCAAGCAGGATTGGGTAGGCAGTTGACCAGACACTGATAAGTGTATGGAGTTTTGAGACCTGAAGTACCAGTGATTCCTTGGTTGCCAAAAGGATGCTCTTATCACGAATGTAGTCTTGGATGCTGTCAAACAAGACCTGCACATCACCAATTTTCGTCAGAGGAGCTTCAGCAACGATGGCCTGAATATCCGTCCCAATCGCCTGAATATCCAGTTCTTGTAGGGATAGGACATTTTTCATAAGTCCAGTCCAGTCGAGAGACTAGTCACCAAACCAAAGACAATCAAGCCGATTGAACTCCAGAACAAGAGACGGTAGCCCCAAAGAATGAGCTTGTTAATCTTGCCATCCATGAGCTTGAAGGCCCTGATGAGCTTGCCAGTCAAGAAGTAGAAGAGAATGATTTCGACTATGCAGATGAGGACCATGACAAGTAGGAGCAGGATTGCCCGTCACACCCATCCCTGGATCAGCTGGTCTTGAATCAGATCGCTGATGTTTTCTAGGTCAAGCTGAAAAAGGCCTTGGATTTACTTGTTAAAAATGGTACGTGAAAGAAGAAAATCAAACAAGAAAGTATTAGGTAGATTGCACTCCAAGTAAATGAAGATAGGGATAATTTTTTCACTCTTCATGCCTTTCTTATGCTAACGTTTGCACACCAAGGCATTGTAACATATGTTCAGTTTGAAGTCTAGTGACTGGCTTGCATTCGGCTTATTTTCGTTTATATCTCTGTAGGAGTTTAGCAGTTGCTAATCGGATAAAGACCAGATAGAAAACGGTCACACCAGCCATTTCTAGCAGGAGTTTCTGCAACTGCTTCCCTACTGTTATGGTAGACTGAGGATTTGTGCCAATCAGAATGGGATAGTGTTCTTGGAAGGTAAATTGGAACTGATGTGCCAATAGAAGCAGCATGAATAGGATGAGGGCATAGATAGCAACTTGTAGCAGAAGAGCAAGTTGGGTCAGGCTAGTGGCATATTGACCAGGGGATAGGCCGTTGATAAAGAGGAGACCACGATGTTTGGAAAGGTCAGACATCAGAAGCCAGACTAAGAGACAGCAGATGACGAGAGGAATCATATAGTTACTAGCTGGAAGAACTTGTAACAAGGTCAGATAAACATCCTTGGGAGCAGTAGGGTAGTGAAAGGTAAGAGTTTGCTCTAGAACTTTTTTATAGACTGTGATACGTTCTGCCAGTTCGCTGTTCGTAAAATGGTTGATATTGTGCCCGTTTGCCTCCCAGTTTTGCATGGTCTGGTAGAGTTCTAACTCCGTTTCCAAGACCTCCTGACTTTTTCCTTGGATATGTTCCTTTTCTAAGTAGGTGGTCGTCAGTTCCAAGAGTTTTTTATAATAATCCATGCTTTCCTGGTCTAAGGCTTGAGCTTCCTTATCGTCAGCATACAAGAAGGTTTCAGCTTCTTTTTTGACTTGTATGATACGGGTTCGATCTTCAAATCGCAGGTTTTCGGCCTCTAGGACATTCCGATAAGATAGTGCAAGTGGGATAAGAGCCACAGCGGTCATGAGGGCTAGAAAAATAGCATTACGTTTCAGTCGTAGAATGAAAAGAGTTAGGGTGTTCATAGTCAGACCTCCCTATTCAAATAGTTCTTTATAGATTTCTTCGGACTGGTGCTCCTGAATGCTAATATCCAAAATTTCCACCTGACAAGTCATGACTTGGTCAAGGTAGAAATGCAGACTGTGAACACTGGTGTCTACCTGAATGCTATCATTGGTCAAAGTCAGTCCCTTCACATGCCCAAGTTTCTGAAAAACTGTCTGATTGTCACTAGTCTGAACGGCATATTGTCGCCCAACCTGTTCCAGTTTCCACTCAATGATTTTTCCCTGTTTTAGAAAAAGCAGTTGGTCGGTTAGTTGGTCCACTTCATTTAATTGATGGGAAGACACGATAATGGTTGAACCATTTTTGGCTAGTTTCTGGAGCAATTTTCTGGTCTGGATGTAGCTAGTCGGGTCCAGTCCGTTCAAGGGTTCATCCAAGAGCATGACCTGGGGCTTGTTCATAATACCGATAGCCAGCAGGAGATGTTGCTTCATTCCCAGGGAATAATTTTTGACAGGGATCTTCACATAATCCCGGATGCCGATTTCTTCAATGACTTCCTCAATCCGCTCTTTGGGTAAACCTTGGATAGTTTGGACCAATCGCAAGTGTTCCAGCCCAGTCAATTCAGGGTAGAGGACACGGTTGTCCTGCAGGTAGGCAAAGGTTTGGTAGACAGTTGGATTATCGTGCTTTTTGCCATTTATTGAAATCTCTCCCGAATCAAAGGATTGCAGGTTGGCAATGCAGTCTAGGAGGGTTGTCTTTCCAGCTCCATTTGGTCCAATCAAGGCCCAGATTCCAGGCTCCACCAGTTCTAGGTTTAGCTGGTCTAGTATTTTCTTTTTCCCGTAGGATTTGCACAAATTGTGAATGGATAGTCGCATGGTTAGACCTCACTTTTTCTTGTCAGGAGATAGAATTGCAGGCAATAGATGAGCAGGTTACTGATGAGAAGAACCGTAAAGACTTTTGGAATGCTATATCCTGTTAATTGATGGTAGATGATAGCACTTCCGTCCGCCAGATTGCCTGCGTTCCATAGGCTAAATGGATTGAAGATATGGGGATAGAAGTTGGCAGAGATGACAAGTCCTAGTGTGACAACCAGTCCAGCCAGTCCATTTTTTAAGACTCTAGCCAAGGTCTGTGCCACTCCCAGCAAAAATAGAAGGTAGAGATAGTGCATGCCACAGGCTAGCAAGATGACCTGGTAAATAGGTTTGATGGTTGTGGTGATAAAACTGTAAGCCAGTCCCCTACTGGTATAGGTGGTGACGGGATAGATCCAGCTACTATTGCCATTTAGTAAAAATGCGATGAGCAAATGGCTCAGATAGAGGGTGAGAAAGAGGGCAGTATAGAGTGTTAGGAAGGCTAGGTATTTATTGGTTGTGATTCGGATTCTAGTCAGCCCTAGGGTCTGTAAAAGGCGAATCTGTCGGCTAGTTCCCTGCTGGTCTTTGATGAAAAAATTGGTGAAAGTTAAGAGAAAGAGAGGAAGGGTGATGACCAGGCCTAGCTGTTTTTGACCCTGCCAGATTTCATGACTGGTTCCTTTTAAGGCCTGCTGGCCCAGGCTCTTGACGATTTCTCTATCTGTTGGTGTTTGGGGATTCTCAAAGGCTGTTAGGTAAAGCTCAGTTGGAAAGGCAGAGGGTATCTCCTTTTCTAACAGATACTTGGACATCAAGAAGGTATTTTCGATGGTTTGTGGGGTAAATTCATAGCTTCGGTAGGAAAGGCTGATATACTGTCCATCCTTCTGATAGTGCTGGATATTTTTCTTATAAAAATAGGTCCAGTCCTCCTGTTTGACCGCCTCAATCTCCTTTTGGTGGTTGGCAATATAGTCTGTAAAGAATGTTTTTTCAGCCTGATAATCTTCTTCGCTGAGAGTTTGATTCTGATACTGTGTTTCCAAATCTTGTATGATATTTTCAAAATTTCGGATAGACTGTTCATAGTGTTGGATGACCTTTAATTTGGCTTGCCGATTGTGGTAGCCTGCTAGAAGGGAACTAGACAGGATAGCAATCAACAAGACCAAGATAGCGACCAAATTTTTCTTGCTACGGAAAAATAGCTTTCCTTCAATTTGAAACATAGATACCTCCAGGGGATAAATGGCGAACGGATAGATGTATAAATGTGTCATTTTCTATCATTATAATATCAATATAGCCATAAATCAAGAAATTACACAAACAACTTGAATATCTTTGTCTAATTTGATATACTAAATTCATCGAAGACAAGGAGGGTCTTTTATGGAAAAGACACAGATTATTCAAGACGTTTTGGCCCTCATTCAAGACTTGAATCGGGCCTTTCAAGCAGATAAAGTTGGAACAGCTGATGAACAACGGTTCCAGCATAATCTGACAGAGACGACACGCATCTTAACGGAGGCCAAGACGGTCACCAATACAGAACTGATTGCGATTGAGAAATTCTACCGTTCGACCAGCTTTTTGGTTGGACTGGGCAATCTGCGGTTGAGTGAGAAAAGCAGGCAGGCTTGGCAGGCCTTTGATCGCTACTACTACCACACTATCAGAGAAGAGTTGAAACTCTATGGTGGCTCTGCTATTGCCCAAGTATAATAGATGATCAGAGAGGGTGAGAATCCCTCTTTTGTGCTATAATAAGTAGTAAGAATACAGTTGTTAGGAAGAGAAGAAGCGAGGTGTGCCATGTCCTACATCCAAGTAAAGAATTCGTCAAAATACTATCAAATGGGGGATGCGACCATTGTGGCAAATGACGGTGTATCCTTTGAGATTGAGCAGGGTGAGCTGGTTATCATTCTTGGCTCATCTGGTGCGGGTAAGTCCACGCTTCTCAATATCCTAGGTGGTATGGACAGCAATGATGAGGGAGAGGTATGGATTGATGGTGTAGATATTGCCAAGCTGTCCAGTCATGAATTGACCAACTACCGACGAGATGATGTTGGCTTTGTCTTCCAGTTTTATAATTTAGTCGCCAACCTGACCGCCAAGGAAAATGTGGAGCTAGCAGCAGAAATTGTCAAGGATGCCTTGGATGCCGAGGAGGTCTTGGAACAGGTCGGACTCGGTCACCGTATCAATAATTTCCCCGCCCAGCTTTCAGGCGGCGAACAACAACGTGTGGCCATTGCCCGTGCCGTTGCCAAAAAGCCTAAAATCCTTCTCTGTGATGAACCGACAGGGGCTTTGGACTACCAAACTGGTAAGCAGGTCTTGCAAATCCTACAAGATATGTCCCGCAAGCAAGGTGCTACGGTGATTATCGTGACCCACAATAGCTCACTGGCTCCCATTGCGGACCGAGTGATTCGGATGCGGGATGCCCGTGTGCACTCTGTAGAGCTGAATGCAAATCCGCAAGATATAGCTAGTCTAGAATATTAGTGGGGGAGCCTATGAAAAAGAAAATCTACTGGAAGGATATGAGGCAATCCCTCCTTTCTTCTAAGGGACGTTTTCTGTCCCTATTTAGCCTGATGATGCTGGGAGCCCTAGCTCTGACAGGTCTAAAAGTGACAGCTCCCAATATGGAACAAACTGCCCAAGCCTATATAGCCAGTCATCGAACGATGGATTTGGCAGTCATTTCTGGTCTGGGTATCAGTCAAAAAGACCTTGATGAAATAGGTGCAATTGACGGAACGGCAGTTGAAGCTGGCTATTTTAAGGATGTGGTTGCTAAGGAAAATCAGACTGCGGTTCGTCTTTTTTCAGCTCCAAAGTCTATTTCCACCTATAAATTGCTAGAAGGGGAATTGCCTAGTCAAAAGGGGCAAATTGCTCTATCTACTTCCTTACAAGCTAGCTATCAAATAGGAGATACATTTCAAGTAACCGAGCCTGACAAGGACGGCACCATCCTGACCCAAACGTCCTTTACAGTTGTTGGTTTCGTAGCTTCGGCGGAAATTTGGGACAATGAAACCATGGGCATGGCCGCAAGTGGAGATGGTCAGTTGACAGGCTATGGAGTTGTTGCGGAGGAAGTTTTTCAATCTGAAGTTTTTACCATTGCCAGAATTGTCTATGATGATCTACAAAATCTGTCATACTACAGTCAGGCCTATCAGGAGAAATTGGACCAACACCAAGAAGATCTAGAAAAGTTATTGGCAGATAATGATGAACAGCGGTTGGAAACCATTCAGGTAGAAGGGCAGACGGAAATTTCCCAAGGAGAAAAAGAAATTGCCCAAGCTCAAAGCCAGCTGGACCAAGCAGCAGAAGACCTGGCGACTGGTCAGGAGCAAGCAGCAAGCGGTCGCAGTGACTTTGCGCGTGGACGGGCTAAGCTTGTTCAGTCGGAAATGGAATTGCGAGCAACTCTTGCCCAATTGTTGCAAACCAAGTTTCAATTGGATGAAAGTAAAAAAGAGCTGGATAGTCGCAAGGCCCAGCTAGACCAGACGGCTTCTTTTTTAGAAGGAAATCAAGAGTCTTTGGACCAAGCGGTTCAGCGTTTAGATGCGGCAAAAGTTGAATTGGATAGGCAAAATGCCCAGCTCAGTCAAACGGCTTCTCAAATTTCAACTGGTCGTGCCAACTGGTACCAAAACCAACAAAATTTAAATCAGCTGATTGCCAATCAAGTTCAAGCTGGCCAAACCTTATCTGACTATCCTGACTTATTGGCTAGACAGGAAGCCTTGGACGCAGAAAAAGCTCGCTTAGATCAACTTGAAGCTGACTATGAGCAAGCCAACCAAGCCTATATCAATAACTATGATTATTACCAATCAAAAGTTGCAGAATATGAAACAAGTCTAGCGGATTATCAGACCTGGGATCAGGAATACCAATCAGCTTTGGCCCGCTATCAAGCAGGTTTGGGTCAGTATGAGCAAGGTCTGGCAGCCTATCAAAAGGGCGTTTCAGATTATGAATGGGGTGTCAGTCAGTTGGAATCTTCTGACTTGAAACTTCAGCAAGAGGAACTCCGCTTGGAGCAGGCTGATGAAGAACTGAAACAGGCTCAAACTCAATTATCAGAAAAACAGGCGGAAGCCAATCAAGAAATTAGTCAGGCCCAAACAGAGATTGCCCAGGCCAAATCCGACTTGAGCAAATTAGAAAAATCTCCCTATCAGATTTACAGTCGGACCAGCCTTCCCGGTGGAGATGGCTACACCACCTATAGCAATGCGACCAAGTCCATTGCAGCAGTAGGCAATGTCTTTCCAGTAGTTCTCTATCTGGTCGCAGCTCTGGTTACCTTTACCACCATGGCCCGATTTGTCGATGAAGAGAGAACCCAGTCAGGACTCTTCAAGGCACTTGGCTATACCAATGGTCAGATTATGGGCAAGTTCATTCTTTATGGACTAGCTGCCGGTCTCCTTGGTACTCTTGTCGGCATACTGATGGGGAATCTTGTCCTATCGCCTATTATTTCAAGCATTATCACCCAGACGACAGTCATCGGGTCTGCCCAGCTTCATTTTTATCCACTTTGGACAGGTCTGGCCCTCTTGCTTTCTCTGATTTCATCCGTCCTCCCAGCTTATCTGGTAGCTCGCAGAGAATTGACAGAGAAGCCAGCCCAGCTCCTGCTTCCAAAACCTCCCGCTGCTGGCTCCAGCATTTGGCTAGAAAAATGGCCAGCCATCTGGTCCCGCTTGAGCTTTACCCACAAGGTGACTGCCCGCAATATCTTTCGTTACAAGCTCCGCATGCTCATGACCATCTTCGGTGTGGCAGGGACAGTCGCCCTCCTCTTTGGCGGTCTTGGCATTCGTTCCTCTATCTCAGGGGTTGTCCAACGGCAGTTTGGGGACTTGAACCATTATGATATGTTGGTAGTGGAAAATAGCAGAGCAGAGGTGAAGGACTTAGACAAATTAACAGACTTTCTTCATTCAAACCAAGTTCGGCAATCCTTGCCAGTGGCTTTTGAACAACTCCATCAAACAGTGGAGACAAATGGCCAAAGAAAGAATGTATCAATCAGCCTCTTTATTTCAGACCGTCAGGATCTAGGAAATCTAGTCAGTCTTGAAACATCAACTGGTCAGTCTATTCAACTGAGTGGCAGGGGGATTGTCCTAACGGAGAAACTCGCAGCAATCTACGGTGTGACAGTTGGAGACAAGCTATCGCTGACCTTGGAGGATAAGGAAGTTCAGGTCAGGGTTGCTGCTGTGGCGGATATGTATGCTGGACATTTTATCTATATGACCAGAGGCTACTATGAACAAGTGACGGGCAAGCAAAAGACTGCTAATGCCTATCTGATAGAGTTGAAAGATGACCAGACCAGCCATGTTCAAACGATTTCTAGCCAGCTGCTAGCCATGCCAGCGGTCAGAAGTCTGGTGCAAAATACCTCTCTCATGTCCATGCTCACAACCATTGCAGGCTCACTACAGACCATTATGACTATCTTGGTGGTCTTGTCCATCTTGCTTGGTCTAGTTATCCTCTACAACCTAACCATTATCAACATGTCAGAGCGGATTCGAGAACTATCGACCATAAAAGTTCTGGGCTTTCATAATAAGGAAGTGACCCTCTATATTTATCGGGAAACGATTGTCCTTTCCTTGATTGGTATGGGCGTTGGGCTGATTGGCGGAATCTACCTTCACAAGATTCTTCTTGCCATGATTGGTTCGGATAGTATTCGTTTCAATCCCGCAGTCGGTCTGGAAGTTTATGCCATTCCAATTCTAGCCATTATCGGAATTCTAGCCGCCCTCGGTATCTATGTAAATCATCACCTGAGAAAGGTGGATATGTTAGAAGCCCTCAAATCTGTTGAGTAGTGCTTGGTGCACAAAAATCCTAGTTTCGGCTAGGATTTTTTTCTCGGTACAGCTTCTGAAAAATATGCTATAATCTTGTCATGAAAAAAATAAGTGATTTAGGACTAACAGGTCGAAAATTAGTTGGAGAAGGTCTGATTTTAGTCTTCATCGGTCTTGGATTTTTAATTGCTGGTTGGCACTTTTCAGGACTGATTCTTCGATTTGTTCACGCAGGTTTATTCTTTTTGGCTTTATATGAATTAAGCATGATATTTTTCAGAAAGAAGAAATCGAGTGAAAGTGTGCTTGCCCTAGTGGGAAAAGCAGTATTATTTGGTATTTTGGCAAGTATTGATTTGGCTATTCAAATTCCTCTCTATTTTGCAGCTATTTTTATAGGGATTTACCAGCTTTTTACGGCAGTCATTAATTTCATTACTTTTTATCTATATAGAAAAGATGGGGTGCAGCCACGGATTCGTTTTTTGATTGACGGAGTTTGGCTATCCCTGTTAGGCATCGCCTCTCTCTTTGTATCAGGCACACAGCTAGTTGTTCAAACAATTGTCATCGGTGGGTATCTGGTCTTGTACGGACTAACTAATCTGCGTGATGGCTTCTTGTTTGAGGAGGCTATTGAGCAACAAAATCTTAAGCGCCATGTCCGTTTGCCCCTACCATTATTTTTAGCAGCTTTGATTCCTCGTATGACCCTGCAAAAAGTCAATGATTACTTGGCGGATAATAAGGGACAAACAGCTCAATCTATCTATAACCGCCACAAAGAAATTGCGGAGCTTCCAGCATTAGAAGTCTTTGTACACGTTGGAGAAGAAGGGGTCGGAGCAGTTGGGCATGTTGATTTGAGTTACAAAGGGCAGGTCTACGGTTTTGGTTCATACGATGTCCTGTCGGAGCGTTTGGGTGGTGCAATTGGTGACGGAGTTTTGTTTAAAGCTGAGCGTCAGGCCTACATTGATTTTTGTAACCAAGAAGGAATGACTATGTTGGGCTATCAATTGGCATTGAGTTCTGAGCAGGAAAAAGCGGTAGAAACTCGACTAGCTGAAATAGAAGGTTTACTGCTTCCATGGCAACCAAGTGCGGAAAAGGTCTCTAGACGGTCAGACGGCCAGCCGATTGAAATGTATGCCTATCGAATGAAAGAGGCAATTGGGGCAGCACTTTTCAAATTTAAAAAATCAAAATTCAAAACCTACTTTGTCCTCTCAACCAACTGCGTCCTTTTGGCTGATTCAGTAATCGGTCAAGCAGGAACAGATGTCCTAGGCTTGCGCGGTTTCATTGCTCCAGGAACCTACCAATCTTACCTAGATCAAGAATATGAAAAACCACATAGTTTAGTAGTTGCAAAGAACATTTATTATCGAAAAGAGAAATCCTAGTCACTGACTGGGGTTTTCTATTATTCCAGCCCTCCCTAGTCCACTAAAACATACGTTTCATGCTATAATAGAGACATGAAAAAAAATAAATTACTACTTATCGATGGCTCATCGGTAGCCTTCCGTGCCTTCTTTGCACTTTATAATCAAATTGATCGTTTTAAGAGTCCGACAGGTCTTCACACCAATGCTATCTACGGTTTCAATCTCATGTTGGACCACATGATGAAGCGGATTGAGCCGACCCACATTCTTGTGGCTTTTGATGCTGGAAAGACCACTTTCCGCACGGAGATGTATGCAGACTATAAGGCAGGTCGTGCCAAGACTCCAGACGAATTCCGTGAGCAGTTTCCTTTTATCCGTCAGATGTTGGATGCCATGGGAGTCAAGCATTACGAACTGGATCAGTATGAGGCAGATGACATTATCGGTACCTTGGACAAAATGGCAGAGCGGACAGAGATTCCTTTCGATGTAACCATTGTCAGCGGTGATAAGGATTTGATCCAGCTGACTGATGAGAACACCGTAGTCGAAATTTCCAAGAAAGGCGTTGCCGAATTCGAAGAATTTACCCCAGCCTACCTCATGGAAAAAATGGGGATTACCCCTACTCAGTTTATTGACCTCAAGGCCCTCATGGGCGATAAGTCCGATAACATCCCTGGGGTGACCAAAATCGGTGAAAAAACCGGTCTAAAACTCCTGACAGAATTTGGTTCTTTGGATGGTATCTACGAAAACATTGACAGCATGAAGGCTTCTAAGATGAAAGAAAACCTGATTGCTGATAAGGAACAAGCATTTCTTTCTCGAACCCTTGCCACCATTGATACTCAGGCACCAATCGAAATTGGTCTGGATGACATTGTTTATCAAGGTCCTAAGGTGGATGAACTGGGACAATTTTATGATGACATGGGCTTCAAGCAATTAAGGGCTCAGTTGGGAACCAGTGCTGAGGAAGAAGTTTCTGCAGTCGAGTTTCAAGTAGTTACCGACTTGACTGAGGACATGCTGCGCGCAGATCAATTTTTCTATTTTGAAATCTTGGGTGAAAACTACCACCGAGAAGACTTGGTAGGACTAGCTTGGGGAGACAAGGAGCAGATTTATGTCGGAGGGCCTGAGCTACTTGATAGTCCAGTCTTGCGTGACTTTTTAGAAAACCAAACCATAAAAACCTATGATTTTAAGCGTGGAAAAGTTCTTCTCGACCGAAAAGAGATTACGCTACCCCCAGTTACTTTCGATAGCCGTCTAGCCAAATACTTGCTTTCCACCGTTGAGGACAATTCCCTAACAACCATTGCCAACCTCTATGGTCAGACCAGTCTGGTTCCAGATGAGGCAGTTTATGGCAAAGGTGCTAAGTTAGACTTGCCAGAACGCGAGGTCTTTTTCCCACACTTGGCACGTAAGGTTCAGGTTTTGATTGAGACAGAAGAGCCGATGTTGACCAAATTAGAAGAAAATCAGCAATTAGATCTTTTGTTTGACATGGAGTTGCCACTGGCAAATGTTTTAGCCAAGATGGAAATTGCTGGTATTAAAGTGGAAGCTGAGACTCTCAAAACTATGCAATCTGAAAACGAAGTTTTGATTGACCAGTTGACCAAGGAAATCTATGAACTAGCTGGTCAGGAATTTAATATCAATTCGCCTAAGCAGCTTGGGACCATTCTCTTTGAAGATATGGGACTACCATTGGAATATACCAAGAAAACCAAGACAGGCTATTCAACAGCAGTGGATGTCTTAGAACGCTTAGCACCAATTGCACCAGTTGTTTCAAAAATCTTGGAATACCGTCAGATTACCAAGCTTCAATCAACTTATGTAGTCGGCTTGCAGGATGCCATTTTAGAAGATGGTAAGATCCATACCCGCTATGTACAGGATTTGACCCAGACAGGTCGCCTATCTTCGACCGACCCTAACTTGCAGAATATTCCTGTTCGTCTAGAACAAGGGCGCTTGATTCGTAAGGCATTTGTGCCATCGCTTGAAAATAGTGTCCTTTTGGCATCGGACTATTCACAGATTGAATTGCGCGTCTTGGCTCATATTTCTCAGGACCAGCATTTGATTGAGGCCTTCCAGCAAGGTGCAGATATTCACACTTCGACAGCTATGCGGGTCTTCGGTATCGAAAAAGCTGAGGATGTGACAGCAAATGACCGTCGGAATGCCAAGGCTGTAAACTTCGGTGTCGTCTATGGTATTTCAGATTTCGGTCTATCCAATAACTTGGGGATTACACGTAAGGAAGCTAAAGCCTATATCGATACCTATTTTGAACGCTTCCCAGGAATTAAGAATTACATGGAAACCATTGTTCGTGAGGCACGTGATAAGGGTTATGTAGAGACGATTTACAAACGCCGTCGTGAATTACCAGATATAAACTCTCGCAATTTCAATGTCCGTAATTTTGCGGAACGAACAGCCATCAACTCACCAATTCAAGGTTCGGCTGCAGATATTCTCAAAGTAGCCATGATTAATCTTGACAAGGCTTTGACTGAAGCAGGTCTTGCGACACGTATGTTATTGCAAGTACACGATGAGATTGTCTTGGAAGTACCGAAAGCAGAATTGGAAACGGTAAAAAAACTAGTAAAAGAAACCATGGAATCGGCGATTAGCCTGTCTGTACCATTGATTGCGGATGAAAATGATGGACAGACTTGGTATGAAGCCAAATAGAAAGGAATGACATGAAGAAAACCTTAGTATGTATTGGATTATGTAGCTTGCTATTAGCAGGATGTGGAGAAAAGACAGAAAATAAGGGAACTGACCCTTCTGGAGCTGATTTTTCAACACAATTGCCGATCTTAAAAGAAAAACAGGACACCACCAACGAAACCATGAATGTTCTTGCCAATGCACCTCTTGTGGTGGTTAATGCCAATCCACCAGCAGACGAGACGCAAAAAGGCCACAAGATTTATGCGGCCAATAATGGTGTTGCTGAAAAAGATGAAAATGGGAATATCAAGGAATATTTCCGTTATTATGATGTGCCATCTACTTGGACAATTAATGCAGAAAATACTCAGGATGAGACAGTCGCTGCAGTCTATGATGTTAAAGAAGGTTCCAGCAATTACATGGTCCAACTCTATAATATCAATGCTTTTAATCAGTCTCCATTGGAAGACGGTCGCAATATGACGCCGGAGGAATTAGAAGCACGGATGCTTGAAACAAATCATTCTTTCAGTGAAAAGACGGTTGTCACAATCAATGGTCAGGAATGGCAGGTTGGGCGACAGTTATTAACAGATCAAAAATTAGCTCGTCTGACTTTTTATCGGATGGAATCAACAGCTGCTTATGATGACTCCGTGGTTGTGGGTTCGATCTATTATTCCTTAGATCCAGGAACCGATAAAGATCGGACCAACCTTAAAAAGGTTATCGGGCAAGTTAAAGATGTCGTATACCAAATTGCTAAAAAATAATTAAGGTAGACAAGCTATAATCAGTAACGAGTTAAAATTGACAAGATTGTGTTATAGCACACCTTATTCATTAAACTTTTATTGATTCTAACATTTAATATACATTCAAGGAGGTCTCTATGTCTTATTCCTTCCAAAATCCTAGTCAGGACACTATCTTTGACTATTTGAAAAATGCTAAGACTATTGCGGTGGTCGGTTTGTCTAGTCGAGAAGAGACAGCAGCCTACCGTGTTTCCAAGCTCATGCAGGAAGCGGGCTATAAAATTATTCCAGTTAATCCCAAGGCTGCTGGTGGGACTATTTTAGGCGAGTTGGTCTATAGTAGTCTAGCAGAGATTGACCAACCTATTGATATTGTAGATGTTTTCCGTAGAAGTGAATTTTTACCAGAGGTAGCACAGGAATTTATCCAGTCGAACGCCAAAGTTTTCTGGGCTCAACTTGGTTTAGAAAGTCAAGAAGCAGAAAAACTGTTGCGTCAGGCAGGTCGTAACGATATTGTCATGAATAAATGTATCAAGATTGAATATCTTGAAATGAAAGAACAATACTAATAAGTCGGGTTATATTTATCCGACTTTTTTTTATCGAAAAAGCAGCTCAATGAACCATTGAACTGCTGGATGACTCTAAGTGAGGAACGCTTAGAATTGGAACAAATTACTACACATGGCGTAAAAATAGAAAGGAAGAAATCTGCTCCAATACCAAGCAGGCTAAAATAGTCCTTTGTCGCTCCTCAGTCATAGTATAACACAATCCAACTGTTTGTACCAATTATTACTATATTTTTTTCTTAAATATCAACATAAAAAGCGTGTATAAAAATAAGAGCATATATCGCTCTTATTTTTATACGTAACTCATTTTCTTAGCCTGATCATCTAAAATGTCTTCATGGAAGTGCATTTGGGCAGCATAGTGATACGGCCATACATATAAACCAGCCAGGCCAAATGTAATAATGACAAGAAGGAACCAGCCAATGAAGGATAAATCAAGTGTAAAGCGTTTAAACTTGTAACCTTTCATCAACTTTCGACTAGACCGAATGATTGAAAAGGCACTTGTATATTCTTCGCGTTCCAATTGTTCAAACAAGATATATTCTATCTGTGAGTAAGCATAGATTTGTGGAATATAGAGAGCCAACCCTAAAAGCATAAGTAGGATACCTCCCATGGCCATTAGCCCCAGTATGGCAAGGATTTCCATAGGAAGCGCATTAGGATCCAAGGTTTGACTGGATGCAGCTATAATCGTAATCATCGTTCCAGCACCGATAAGTAGACCGATACCAAGGTAAAACAGGAGTCCCCAAAGGAAGAGCAAGAAACTTTTTAAAATGTAGGTTCGAAAGATTTTCCAGAAATCTTTATGATTGAAAATCATCAACGCATCTTTAAATGATGTGGAAGTTTTTACCCCTTTGATAAGATGAAATATAGTGCATATAATGGATAAGTGCAGTAGTCCTAATAGCAATCCGTAAAATATTGGAAACAAGGAGGTAGAAATAAGGTAGCTAGGACTAGCAAGTTCCTCAGCCGACACTCCAGCAAGGCTATTGCGAGAGAAAGAAATTAACTGAACGATAACAGAAATAGTGACGGGGATGACGGCCACTTGATAGATATCAGGTGTCTCGTTTAGTGTTTGGCGAGCCCGCTCACGTATATTAGAAATTGTAAACATCTACATAACCTCCTTACCCAACATTGTAACATAATTCTAGATGACAAGCTAGGCTTTTTTTGATAGACTGGAAGGTGCTGTGGTAATTTGTCAGTTTGTTGTGATGTGCCTATCTATTTACTATTAAATAAGTAGAAGACAAGGTAAATATCGCTGAAATAAGCGAGAACATTTAAGACATTCTGATGGATTAGACCATGCAAGATTAAGAAAATGTATTCACAGTAAAGTGCTTTTATGTATGATATGAAAGAGCTGAACTGTGAATCCAGAACTAATATCCTAGGACTGTTTTTCCTAGCGGGAGGTAAATAAAACATGACAGATGTTCCAATCAAGTATCGCTTGATTAAGAAAGAAAAGCACACAGGTGCACGTTTGGGCGAAATCATTACCCCACACGGGACCTTTCCAACCCCCATGTTTATGCCAGTTGGAACTCAGGCAACGGTAAAAACCATGTCGCCTGAAGAATTGAAGGCGATGGGTTCAGGCATTATCCTATCTAATACCTATCATTTGTGGCTTCGTCCAGGTGACGAATTGGTGGCGCGTGCAGGTGGTTTGCACAAATTTATGAATTGGGATCAACCGATTCTGACTGACTCAGGTGGCTTTCAGGTTTATTCCTTGGCGGATAGTCGCAATATCTCAGAAGAAGGTGTTACATTTAAAAACCATCTCAATGGTAGTAAGATGTTCCTGTCACCTGAAAAAGCTATCTCTATTCAGAACAATCTTGGCTCGGACATTATGATGAGCTTTGATGAGTGTCCGCAGTTCTACCAGCCTTATGACTATGTAAAAAAATCCATCGAAAGAACAAGTCGTTGGGCAGAACGTGGTCTCAAGGCTCACCGCCGTCCGCATGACCAAGGTTTATTTGGTATTGTACAAGGTGCTGGTTTTGAAGATCTTCGTCGCCAATCAGCCCATGATTTGGTTAGCATGGATTTTCCAGGATACTCTATTGGAGGATTGGCTGTTGGTGAAACACACGATGAAATGAATGCTGTACTGGACTTCACGACCCCTCTTTTACCGGAGAATAAACCACGCTATCTCATGGGCGTTGGAGCACCAGATAGCTTGATTGATGGCGTAATTCGTGGGGTCGATATGTTTGACTGCGTACTGCCAACTCGTATCGCCCGTAACGGTACCTGCATGACCAGTCAAGGACGTCTTGTGGTGAAAAATGCTCAGTTCGCTGAGGACTTTACACCGTTAGATCCAGAGTGCGATTGCTACACATGTAAAAACTATACACGTGCGTATCTCCGCCATTTACTTAAGGCCGACGAGACGTTCGGTATTCGTTTGACAAGTTATCACAACCTCTACTTCTTGATTAATTTGATGAAAAATGTCCGTCAAGCAATCATGGATGACAACCTTTTGGAATTCCGTCAAGACTTTATGGAAAAATATGGTTACGGTAAAAACGGTAGAAATTTCTAAACAAAATGACCTCCTACAAAATCGTAGGAGGCTTGTTTTTTACCCTTCAAAATACAGTAATTCTTTTGGTGTTTTTGTAAAGACTTCAAAGCCATTTTTGGTAACGTAACCACAATCCTCGATACGAACACCAACTTTTCCAGGGATGTAAATACCTGGCTCTACCGAGAAACACATACCTTCTTCGATGACTAAATCATTGCCTTCCATAATCGATGGGAACTCGTGGACACTCATTCCCAAACCGTGACCGAGTCGGTGGTTGAAGTACTCGCCATAACCTGCTTTTGCAATCACAGAGCGAGCGGCATAGTCAATTTCACTAGCGGTCACACCAGGCTTGATCATATTAACTGCAGCCATATGAGCTTCCAAAGTCAGATTGTAAATATCTTTTTTAAACTGATCAGGTTTACCGACAGCGACAGTCCGTGTCATATCGGACGTGTAGCCCAGAGTTTCAACACCAAGGTCGAACAATAGCAGAGCGTTATTTTCGATTTTGTTTGTTCCGGGGATTCCGTGAGGGTTTGCGGCATTATCGCCTGTTAAGACCATAGTATCAAAGCTCATCTTGGAAATGCCTTGTTTTTTCATCTCAAATTCAATCTGAGCGATAATGTCTGTTTCTGTCACATCAAGAGAAATGTTGTCAAAGCCAACCTGCATAGCCTTGTCCGCAAACTCACCTGCCACCAACATCTTTTCAATCTCGTCACGGGACTTAATCAATTTCATGGTATTGATAAGCGGAGTGATGTCAGAAAAAGGCTGATTGAAGATTGATTGGAGTCCATGGTATCGAGTTAGATTGAGGTTATCAAATTCAGCTCCGATAGCAGAGAAAGTCTTCTGAGGTAATTTGTTTTTGATAATCTGCCATGGATTTTCTGAGTCCATATAGCCGGCTACAGGAAAGTCAACAGTCGCAACCGCACGCTCTACATCCAAGGCAGGGAGAAAGAGTAGTGAGTCGTGGTCAGGCATAACAAAGAGCATCATGTGGCGCTCATGAGGATCGCTATGATAGCCAGTCAGATAATAGATGCTAACTGGATCAGAGAAGATGGCCAGGTCCATTTTGTTGGCTTCTAAGTAGGATTTAACATGATGTAATTTTGACATAGTGGAGCCCTTTCTAGCTTGTAGTGGTAAAAAAAGTGAAAATTTCGTTTATTATATAGACTATTGTTTCAAAAAATGAAAAAAATTGCAAGTATTATCAAAAAAATGGCGTTTTTCTCTTGAAAGTGGTTTCAAAAAGTGATACACTATACTTGAGTGAAAGCGTAATTTTCATAGAAATAGAATAATATTGAAAGGGAGTACATAACGTATGTTAAACACTGACGATACGGTAACGATTTATGACGTTGCCCGTGAAGCTGGTGTCTCGATGGCAACTGTTTCGCGTGTTGTAAACGGAAATAAGAACGTAAAGGAAAATACTCGCAAAAAAGTATTAGAAGTTATTGATCGTTTGGATTATCGTCCGAATGCTGTTGCCCGAGGGTTAGCTAGCAAGAAGACGACTACTGTGGGGGTTGTGATTCCAAACATTGCTAATGCTTACTTTGCTACTTTAGCTAAAGGGATTGATGATATTGCCGATATGTATAAGTACAATATCGTCCTTGCCAACAGCGATGAAAATGATGAGAAGGAGATTAACGTAGTCAATACACTCTTCTCTAAGCAGGTAGATGGTATCATTTTCATGGGCTATCATTTGACAGACAAGATTCGTGCGGAGTTTTCACGCTCACGTACACCGATTGTTTTAGCTGGTACCGTGGATTTGGAGCACCAATTACCTAGTGTCAATATTGACTATGCTGCAGCTAGTGTTGATGCAGTCAATCTGTTAGCTAAGAACAACAAGAAAATTGCCTTTGTATCAGGGCCGCTTGTAGATGACATCAATGGTAAAGTTCGTTTTGCAGGCTACAAACAAGGCTTGAAGGACAACGGAATAGAGTTTAACGAAGGATTGGTTTTTGAATCTAAGTATAAATACGAGGAAGGATACGCTCTAGCAGAACGTATTTTGAATGCTGGAGCAACTGCAGCTTATGTTGCAGAAGATGAGATTGCTGCCGGTCTATTGAATGGTGTCAGTGATATGGGCATCAAGGTTCCAGAAGACTTTGAAATCATTACAAGTGATGATTCCCTAGTGACTAAGTTTACCCGTCCAAACCTGACCTCTATCAATCAGCCGCTGTACGATATTGGTGCAATTGCTATGCGCATGCTCACCAAAATCATGCATAAGGAAGAGTTGGAAAACCGTGAGGTAGTTCTTAACCACGGAATCAAAGTACGGAAATCAACTAAGTGATGAGTATAGAAGTAGCTTGATAAGATATCTTGTTACTCCGCACCCTCACTCTATCAAACACTTTAGTCATTTAGTTTGTCTTTTATTGCTTCGACGAGCGAGGAAACATTTCCAACCTAGAACAGCCTTGTAGCTATTGAGGCGAACTTGCTTCGCCCTATCTCCAGCCTTCAAAGGTTCCCTGAACCTTTGAAGCGAGTACTAAAAGCAAACTAAACGGCTATACTAACCGAAAACTAAAAGATTATAAGAAATAAATATAAGCCCTCGCTAGATTAAGCTTAGCGAGGGCTTTGTGGTTGAGTTTAAGCCTGTCACACTCTGTAAGTTGTGCGAGATGTTGGTGCGAATCTAGAGAAGCAGTACTGGGCTTGTTCTCATCCTTTAGAACTGTGTCAGTTAGGTGATTATTGTAATTTACGTTTACGTGTAAACAATGTAATTGCAAGCCCGATAATACCACTTGTCAATAACCATAAACTTCCTTTCTCACCAGTTACTGGTATGTTTTTTATGTAATCATATATTTAGGATTATCTTCTTTAGTATTGGCTTTAATTGATACAAAATTCGTGTAGAATACAGTTTAAAATATCAAAAAATGTAAAAAAGGGCTATAATGGTATTATGAAAGTACTATTGTATTTAGAAGGTAAAACTGTTTTAGAGAAATCAGGAATTGGCCGGGCACTTCAACACCAGATGGAAGCGCTAGATATGGCAGGCATTCCTTATACAACAGACCTGCTGGGAGATTATGATGTCATTCATATCAATACCTATGGTCCACGCTCCTGGTTATTGCTACATGCAGCCAAACGGAGTGGAAAAAAGGTAATCATGCATGGACATTCCACGAAGGAAGATTTTCAAAATTCCTTTATCGGTTCGAATACCCTAGCTCCTTTTGTAGGGAAATATCTAGCAAGCATGTACCAAAAGGCAGACTTTGTTATCACTCCTTCAGAGTATTCAAAAAAACTTATCCAGTCTTACGGTGTGACAACGCCGATTATAGCCGTTTCGAATGGTATTGATTTAGATAAATATAAGAAGGATGAACGTAAGGAAGCGATCTTTCGAGAGTATTTTAAAATTGAAGAAGGTCAGCCAGTTGTTGTCTGTGCAGGACTTTACTTCCGACGTAAAGGAATTGAAGACTTTGTCAAGGTAGCCGAAAAGATGCCACATGTCCGCTTCATTTGGCTCGGTTCCATCAATAAGTGGTTGATTCCTTCCTATATTCGTAAGATTGTAGAGGGAGACCATCCAGCGAATGTCGAGTTTCCAGGTTATTTTAAAGGTGCTGTTTTTCAAGGTGCAATGAGCGGAGCGGATGCCTTTTTCTTCCCATCGTATGAGGAAACAGAAGGGATTGTTGTTCTAGAGGCCTTAGCAAGTCATCAGCACGTTGTTTTAAGGGATATTCCAGTTTACGATGGTTGGATTGACGAAAACGTTGCCGAATTGGGACATACAGTGGATGATTTTGTCGATTCTATTCAGAAAATCTTAGACAAGCAGGTTGATAAACGTGAGGCGGGCTACCAGGTTGCGGTTAGTCGCTCGATTGACAATGTTTCCCACCAATTGGTGGATGCCTATCGACAAGTATTGGAGATGTAAATGCGGATTGGATTGTTTACGGATACCTATTTTCCACAGGTTTCAGGAGTCGCGACTTCGATTCGGACTCTTAAGACAGAGTTGGAGAAATTGGGACATACGGTATTTATTTTTACGACGACAGATGAGGATGTGAATCGCTACGAAGATTGGGACATTATCCGAATTCCTAGCGTACCTTTTTTTGCCTTTAAAGATCGTCGAGTGGCCTACGCAGGTTTTACAGATGCCTTAAAAATTGCAAGTCGCTATAAACTAGATATTATTCATACTCATACAGAATTTTCTTTGGGGATTTTGGGGAAAATGATTGCCAAGGAACTTGATATTCCGGTGGTACATACTTATCACACCCAGTATGAAGACTACGTACACTATATTGCCAAGGGGAGGATTATTCGTCCCGGGATGGTTAAATATTTAGTACGGGCATTTTTAAAAGATTTGGATGGGGTAATTTGCCCTAGTGAGATTGTTGAAGATCTTTTAATGAGTTACAACGTTCCGATTTCTAAACGAGTCATTCCAACAGGAATTGACTTGGCAAAGTTTGATAGACCAGAAATTGGCAAGGATGAAACAGATGAGTTGCGAGAACAACTAGGAATTGCTAGTGATGAAACGATGTTGTTAAGTCTGTCTAGGATTTCTCACGAGAAGAATATCCAAGCAATCGTTCAGGCAATGCCAAAAATTTTGCAGGAAAATCCAAAGGTGAAGCTGGTCATTGTCGGAGGTGGACCTTATACAGATGATCTTCAGGAAATGATAGCGGAGCTTAATCTAGATGAACACGTCCAGTTGACGGGAATGATTGCTCCAAGTGATACAGCGCTTTATTATAAAGCTGCGGATTTCTTTATTTCTGCTTCGACCAGTGAAACACAGGGACTAACTTTCTTAGAAAGCTTAGCTTCTGGAACTCCTATTTTGGCACATAGCAATCCCTACTTAAAAAACGTTATAACAGATAAGATGTTTGGGACACTCTTCATTCGAGAACAGGAGTTGGCAGATGCCGTCGTTGAGGCAATTATTGCTACACCACCAATGAATCCGTATGTGCTTGATAAGAAGCTCTATGAGATTTCTTCTACGAATTTTGGGCGCAAGGTTTTTGAATATTATCTAGATTTGAAGATTTCGTATGATTTTAGAAAAGAACATACTAATCAAGATAGCGTAGCAGAAGCTTTGATCAAAGAGGCTATTTACCTACCGCAAAAAGTAGTAGTTAAATCAACAGACACAACAGCAAAAATATTGAAAAAATCAGTCGAACAAGTAAAATCAATTCGGAATTTTTTTGACTGATTGGGTACAGGTTCTTAGGATGAGTGAAGAGATTACCTCAGTAGTTCCATCTTCCATTTGCTAGTCAACAGGAGGTTTCTTATGGATAAAAAGATGAAAATAGGCTTGGTCCAAGCTGTGATTGTCTTATTCTTTTACGTCGGTGTCTATGGTCTTGCTTCTTTTTTGGACCCTTATCTTGCTAAGACCTTGATTGTGAATAGCATTCTTTTTTATACTCCACTAGGATTATTTAGTTTAGGTTTGGTTGATGGTTATGGTCGTGGACTTTCAATAAGGGTTCCTGCCTTAGCTATTCTTCTCTTTCCTCTTACGATTTTTAGTTTTGGAGAGTGGATATGGCTCTATCAGGTCATCTATAGCCTAAGTGCAGTAGTAGGTATGCTCTTTGGCGCTCTGCTATGCCACAGAAAAAATAGGGTAAAGGCATGAAGAACTCCTGTTTTTAGAAAGCCTACCTTCATTTTAGAACCTCACTTCTCTTTCGAATTTCGAATGTATTCTATCTTCGAAAGCGAGCTACTATGCCTGTTTGGTTGTCATTTTTGTGAAAATATTTTGAAAAATGCATGTAACTGAAAAAAGACAAACATGCATTTTCTTTCTGTCTAGGTCGTGTGATTTTGCGACCATCTGTGTTGCAACATTCCTTAGATTCTAGTATAATGGTGCGTGAAACCAGAAGTCGACAGATAGCTATTCAGTCGGTCTTTTATTGCTTTGACGTGTGAAGATTTCCAGTGGAGTTTTCATT
Source organism: Streptococcus sp. 2022WUSS037 (assembly GCF_044427225.1). Taxonomy (NCBI): domain Bacteria; kingdom Bacillati; phylum Bacillota; class Bacilli; order Lactobacillales; family Streptococcaceae; genus Streptococcus; species Streptococcus sp. 2022WUSS037. The sequence continues at coordinate 31,432 of NZ_JAOTGJ010000009.1, forward strand.
GAGTATCAGTTTACCAACGTCCAAGCTAAAAGACCAGGAACCGTTAGCTAATTGCGACTCTAACCAGTGAGATAGGTTTGCTGTACTTGTAAGAGGATTCTATATCATATCCCATGTATACCGTAGAGGGAACAACAAGATTTTTGAAACTGGGGAAGGGGGAATGCACAATCTAACAAAAAGGTGTGCGAATTGTCAGTCAGTAGTTGGTATTATTGCGATTCAATCGCTATACTGAGATTTGGCATAGATTTTGAGAATAGGTACTGGTGGTATAAAGGTAAAATTGAACTCTGTAATCTTTTTAATACTGGATTAGAGAGATTTTTTAATATGTGTATTATAGTCCTACAGTTTTACTTTAATAGTTTAACCAAGTGCTAGCTCAACTGCCAACCATCTTTCATCCAAGGTGGACTACTGAAACAAACTGACCACTTAATCAAAATCAGACTAGCTTTCGCAGAGGAAAGTTGGGATGGCTCGCACGCAATTCCTTTCTTTTCTCTAAATGCACGTGAGGTCGAAAATGTTTGCTTTTGATTTTTCTATAAAATATTAAGGAAGTATTATATGAAACAAAATTCTGGACAGACCGTCCATCGCTTTTCTTTGAGAAAAACATCGTTTGGACTAGTATCTGCTACCATTGCTAGTCTTTTCATGCTGTTTTCATTTTCTTTAGAAAGACAGGTATTTGCTGAAGATAGTGCCAAAACAGTGCATTATCGCTATGTTGCAGAAGATGAATTAACAGCGTCAGAAAAGCAATTAATCGTAAATGAATTACCGAAATTAGTAGAAGAAAGTGACAATACCTATTACTTGATTTATAAGCCAAAGCAGTCAGTATCGGGAGGAATTTTGCCCGCTACCGGTGATGAATGGTTGGGGCAAGTAACAGGAGCACTTGTTGGAGCCGGGTTGCTGATTTTGGCTATCCGTAAAGGTCGTAAGGGGAAAAAAGAGTTTGCGGGATTGTTCATTTTAGGGGCAACAGGCTCATTGTTCTTAGCACCCCCTGCCTTTTCTTTAACCAATCAAACCTTGGCTCGCTTTAATCAGGAATTATCTATCAGTGTAGGTGAACAATTGCCAGAACCGATTGCTATTGAGGGCTATAGATATATTGGTTACATAAAGGAAGGCAAGAGTGATGAAATAGCAAAACCGATTCATCCTAACTCTGAGTTACCGGGTACAGACAATGCTGTCAATCCGACTAAACCAAGTTTGGCAGTTGAGCATGTAGATAGTGTTCAAACTGAACCCGTCGCCTATGAGATCCAAGAGGTTCCCAATAGCGAACTCCTAGCAGGTGAGACCGTTGTCAGCCAAGAAGGCGTAGATGGCGTACGTACCATTGTCACCCGTAGCTATACTGTTGATGGTCAGGTTGTTAAGACTGAGGAAATTTCGAATGAAATTACTACGGATCCAAGACCAAAGATTGTCCAAGTCGGTACTAAGGTTGTAGAGGAAGTCGCAAAGGATGCCCCAAGTCACGAACTGCCAAGCCTAGATATTGTGGAAAGTGATACGACCCGTACCGAATCCGTCGCTTATGATACCCTTGAAATCCCTAATACCGAACTCTTAGCAGGTGAGACGGTTGTCAGCCAAGAAGGCGTTGAGGGCGAGCGTACCATTGTCACCCGTAGCTATACTGTCGATGGTCAGGTTATTAAGACCGAGGAAATTTCGAACACGATAACGACCCCAGCCACTCCAAAAATCGTTCAAGTCGGTACTAAGGTTGTAGAGGAAGTTCCCAAGGATGCCCCAAGCCATGAACTGCCAAGCCTAGATATTGTGGAAAGTGATACAAGCTATACTGAACCTGTCGCCTATGATACCCTTGAAATCCCTAATAACGAACTCCTAGCAGGTGAGACCGTTGTCAGCCAAGAAGGCGTAGAGGGCGAGCGTACCATTGTCACCCGTAGCTATACTGTCGATGGTCAGGTTGTTAAGACCGAGGAAATTTCGAACACGATAACGACCCCAGCTACTCCAAAAATCGTTCAAGTCGGTACTAAGGTTGTAGAGGAAGTTCCCAAGGATGCTCCAAGCCATGAACTGCCAAGCCTAGATATTGTAGAACGTGACACGACCCGTACCGAACCCGTCGCCTATGAAACCCAAGAAGTTCCGAACAGCGAACTCCTAGCAGGTGAGACGGTTGTCAGCCAAGAAGGCGTAGATGGCGTACGTACCATTGTCACCCGCAGCTATATTGTTGATGGTCAGGTTGTTAAGACCGAGGAAATTTCGAATGAAATTACTACGGATCCAAGACCAAAGATTGTCCAAGTCGGTACTAAGGTCGTAGAAGAAGTTCCCAAGGATGCCCCAAGTCTTGAACTGCCAAGTCTAGATATTGTAGAACGTGACACGACCCGTACCGAACCCGTCGCCTATGAAACCCAAGAAGTTCCGAATAGCGAACTCCTAGCAGGTGAGACGGTTGTCAGCCAAGAAGGCGTAGATGGCGTACGTACCATTGTCACCCGCAGCTATATTATTGATGGTAAGGTTGTTGAGACCAAAGAAATTTCGAATGAAATTACTACAGATCCAAGACCAAAGATTGTCCAAGTCGGTACTAAGGTAAAAGAAATACCAACAATTACAATCACTTCTATTACAAAAGATGAAAATGCAAAATCGGCAGAGGCTAGTTTTGAATTATCAGATAGGACTCAATCATACATTTCAGCGGTTGCTCAGCTCTATCAGGGAGACCAGCTTGTAAGAGAAATTCAAATTGCAGATGTGACTGCACCTCTCGCATTGACAGGTTTGGATTACTATACAGACTATACTCTAAAAACAATTGTTACCTATAACGTGGGCAAGGGTCCAGAGACAAAACTGCAAGAAAGTACACAAGATTTCCGCTTGGATTATAAGAAGATTGAAATTAAGGATATCGACCAAGTGGAGTTATATGGTCTTGACAATGGTCATTATCGTCGGCAATTGTCATTAACTAGCCAATCGGTCAATTTGGACAACTACTTTGTAAAAATCAAATCAGATCGTTTCAAAGAATTACTTCTTCCAATCTCTAAAATTGAAGAAGTAGAGATAGATGGTCAAACCAAGTTTAAATTGACTGTCGAAACTGATGAACTGGTTCAGGACACAGGAAACCAATACAATAAAAATCATAGTTTTTATGTGGACAAACGAGTAGAAAGCCAGAACGGTGTATACACTTCTTTCAAAGAATTGTTAACAGCAATAGAAAACGACCCAGCAGGAACCTACACACTTGGTGCAGATATGACTGCTGACGAAGTTGACTTAGCTACAGATGCCCTCTCTTATGTTACATCTACCTTTACAGGTCGTTTGAATGGTGCTCATAATGGCAAATCGTACGCTATCTATAACCTTATTCAGCCACTATTTAATATCATCAAAAATGCTACGGTTGAGAATGTAGACTTGATTGACGTTGCGATTACTTCTAAGTCAGAAAAAGTTGGTGCACTTGCTAAAACAGCGACTGGAAGTCAGATAACGAACGTTTCAGTAGAGGGCAGCATTTCAGCTCCTACAAGTATCGGAGGACTTGTCTATCTCGCAAATGGTGCAACCAAGATTACGAATAGTTCCTTTAAAGGTCAGCTTGTAGCAATAGGAACCAATTCAGGTGGTTCTAATATTGGTGGAATCGTAGGTTGGGCACAGGACAACCATACTACGCTCAGTCAAGTACAAGCTGATGTAGCTATAACTCTCTCTGCTAAGAATAACAACTACCGAGCAGGAGCTTTAGTAGGACATGTCCAAAATAGTGCTCGTTTGCAAGATGGAGTAGCCAAGGGAACAATTGTAAACTTGACAACAGCTGGTCAGGTCGGCGGAGTAGTTGGCTCAACCTGGAGTTCTGGATTTGTAAATAATGTTGTCAGCACTGTGCAAGTAACCAATGGTAAGCGAGTTCATGGAGATACCGCCTATGGTTCGGCCCCTATTACCAATACATTTGTTACTGGTTCGGCTAGCGGTGCTGCAGATAAGTGGAGTACCGAAATTTCAGAAACGGAGGCGGCAAGTAAAATTGCAGCTATGGGAATTACTGCTACGGTAGCAGATAGTCTGAACAACCAAGCTAAGAATTTGTATAGTGTGGACTATAGCTCGTTAGATAAAGCAAATCCTGAACGTGCTATTGCTTATGCTAACATGGAGAAATTACTACCATTCTACAACAAGGAATATATTGTTTACCAAGCTAACAAGATGGTCTTGACAGACAAACTAGCTAAAACTAGATTGTTAGATGTTATTCCAATGGTAGATAATACTATTGTGACGGATCCAAACAGTCAAAAGCAGGCTATCAACCGTATTATGCTCCATTATGCTGATAATACAATTGATTATTTAGATGTTGCTTTCAAGGAAGATTTTGTAAATAGCCATGTATCTGACTATACAATTGTAGGAACGGATTTACTCTATACTCCAGAAACATTCTTATCAAACTACGATGGAATGGTACATCGCCTTACAAATGATATTTCGAGTTTAGTATTTAACTCTGATAAAGTGAAAGCGGTGTTGGGCATTGTAGAGCCTACAACACCACCAACAGAAAACGAGTTGAAGAACTGGGCATCGGATTTGGGAGTTCCATCAACTACTGAACAAAAACCATTGTGGGCACTGTATTTGGAAGATAGTTTCAATAGTGTACGTGATAATCTTGCGGAAGATTTACGGAAAGTGTTGGCTTCTGATAAAGCTATCAATAGCCTAGGTGCATCGGTTGAGAATTATCTAGTTCAGAAGATTTCTCAAAATAAAGAAGCATTGGTGCTGGGTCTTGCATATCTGAAACGTTGGTATAATATTGATTTCGGCGATTTAAATACTCGAGATTTGACAGTCTTTAAACAGGATTTCTTTGGCAATCAAGCGACCTCTACATTAGATGTTATTATTGCTTTGGGTAATTCAGGTTATGATAATCTTCGTCCAAAGAATAACGTTCAGACCTATGCTAACTCTTTACAGTTGGCAAAAGGAAAAGCTACTCTATTTGATTATCTTTCAAGTTATCGCCAATTGTTTGTACCAAACAAAACAAATAATGAATGGTTGAAAGATACAAGTAAGGCCTATATTGTAGAAATGGCTTCAAATGTTGAAGAGGCTGCTAAGAAGCAAGCACAAGCGACACCGGATAGTCGCTACGCACTAGGAGTCTACGATCGCATCACCAAGGCGAGCTGGGGACATCAAAACATGCTCTTACCTCTTCTGACTCTCCCAGATGAAAGTATGTATATCATTTCTACCATATCAACACTATCGTTTGGGGCTTACGATCGTTACTTGTATGATTCTGCATCAAATGGTATGAAATTTGAAGAGTATATGCATCAGATTGTTGATAGAGCAGCTGTTTGGCAACGAGATCATTTTGATTATTGGTATAGCATTTTGACAGAGGAATCACGTGAAAAACTATTCCAGTCAGTCTTGAACTATGATGGATTTAATTTCCGTGACTCAGCAAGCCAGGCTACTTGGAAGAGTCTTCAAAATACGGAGCGTTCTTCTATTGCTAATTTCTTTGGTCCAGTAGGTAAATGGTATGCAGCGAATGGATCAGGTGCGTATGCAACAGGCTCATTGACGCATTTTGTTGTTGATAGAATGCTCGATCAATATGGCACTTCCGTCTTTACTCACGAAATGGTTCATAACTTTGATGGAGGAATTTATTTCGAAGGAAATGGTCGTCGTCAAGGTTTAGGTGCGGAACTATTTGCCCTTGGTCTTTTACAAGCTCCAAATGGTAATCAGGCACGTTCGTTAGGAATTAATACTGTTTACTCTGGAAATGAAGACTCGATGACTCGCTATCATGCTGCTAACCCTGCACAGCGTTATAAAAATGTAGCAGATTTGAATACCTACGTTCACAATATGTTTGACGTTATCTATTTGCTAGACTATTTAGAAGCGAAGTCTGTTTTGAAACAAAGTGATACAGTCAAGCAGAAATGGTATAGGGTTATTGATAATTACTATATCAAGGATAAAGAAAAGAACACGCATGCAGGAAATACAATCCGTCAATTGACAACTGAGGAAGCCGCGAAACTGACAACCATCGATGATTTGGTTGACAACAGCATTATCAACCGTCGCGAATATTGGGACACGAATACTGGCTTAGCTCGTAATGGTTATTATACGGTTAGTCTCTTTTCTCCAGTTTATTCTGCTTTATCTAATCCAAATGGTTCTCCAGGAGACTTCATGTTCCGTCGGATGGCCTATGAATTGATGGCAGAAAAAGGTTACGTAGAAGGATTCATTCCTTATGTATCTAACCAACTTGGTAAAGAAGCGGAAGCAGCTGGGGAAATTGTGTATGATAGTTGGTTTGGACGAAATGTTGGTCTCATCACTGACAACAGAGTCTTTAAGCACATTTTTAAAGATGAGTATGCTGATTGGGCAACATTTAAGAAAGCTATGTACCAAAATCGTATTGATCAACTTGACAACTTGGTTGACTTCACAATGACCTACGAATTGGATAAGCCAAACTCAACAAAACAAGTTACGATTAGCTCCTTTGCAGATTTAGAAAAGCTTATGGATGAAGCTGTGGCTCAAGATATGAAGAGCATTGATATCGTACTTGCTCACAATGAGTCAAGTTGGGTCAATGTCCTCAAACAACGGATTTATAATGCTCTTTTGAGAAATACGGATGATTTCAGAACTTCTATTTTTAAATAGTATAGTCTTTTAGTTGACTTTTATTACTTTGATGACTGAAAACCTCCTCAGGAGCTTTTCAGCCATCAAATCAAGTCAACAAGGGCTGAGTTTGATTTCAGAAGAGTATTAAAGTAGACATAGTTGATTTGGTTTGATGCAGTGAAGAAATGAACCAAGGGTATGTTATGCATAAAAAATCCTTGAAAAATCAGAAAAACCTGCTATAATAGTGCGTAGAGACTTATCAATTCTAGGAAATCTTTGAGAGAGTGTGCGGTTGGTGCAAGCACATAGAGGATAGGATTGACACTACTCGGTATGATTTTATGCAAACATAAAAGGGTGGTTCCCTTATCGCCAATTTGAGGTAGTCAGGCTTTTTAGCGTGACTGCGAATGAAGGTGGAACCACGTTACGACGTCCTTTTGCGAGGGCGTCGTATTTTCTTTTTTGACCAAACAAGGAGATGAAGTTGACCAGCATTCCACAAGAAACGATTGACCGTTGTCTAGCCATTCGCAAGGCTTACAGAGAGTTGGAGATCAAGCACCACGACAAAGAGTGGTCTATTGAGGAGTGAAACAGTCTGGGGATAGACTGTTTCAGCTCAACAACTTAAAATAAAGACTTGTTGACCAATGATATTGGCAACATGAACCGCCTGATTATGACCAAGCAGGGTCGTTACTATGATGAAACGCCCTATACCTTGGAGCATAAACTGGCTGAAAATATCTGGTGGTTGATCGAATTAGCCGACCGCCTGGATATTGATATTCAAAAAGAAATGGAAACCTTTTTAACTCAGAAAGAAGAGTTATTTGGGATTAAAAAATAAATAAGAGGAGATACTTATGATTCATATTACTTTCCCAGATGGTGCTGTTCGTGAGTACCAAGCTGGTGTGACAACTGTTGAAATTGCGGAGAGCATCAGCAAGTCTTTGGCGAAAAAGGCTCTTGCTGGTAAGTTTAATGGTAAATTGATTGACACCACTCGTGCCATCGAAGAGGACGGTACGCTTGAAATCGTAACGCCTGACCATGAGGATGCCTTGGACATCTTGCGTCACTCAGCTGCCCACTTGTTTGCTCAAGCGGCTCGTCGTCTTTTCCCAGACATCAAGTTGGGGGTTGGTCCAGCTATTCAGGACGGTTTCTACTATGACACGGACAATGCGGCTGGTCAGATTTCAAATGAAGACCTGCCACGCATTCAGGAAGAAATGATGAAGATTGTCAAGGAAAACTTCCCTTCAGAACGCCGTGAGGTGACCAAGGAAGAAGCTCTTGAAATCTTCAAAAATGATCCATACAAGTTGGAATTGATTCACGAGCACTCTGATGACGAGGGTGGTTTGACCATTTATACTCAGGGAGAATACGTTGACCTCTGCCGTGGCCCACACGTTCCGTCAACAGGCCGTATCCAGATTTTTGAATTGCTCAATGTAGCTGGTGCATACTGGCGTGGTAAGAGCGAAAATCCAATGATGCAACGGGTTTATGGTACAGCTTGGTTTGACAAGAAAGACCTCAAGGCTTACCTTCAAATGCGTGAAGAAGCCAAAGAACGTGACCACCGTAAACTTGGTAAGGAATTGGATCTTTTCATGATCAGCCAAGAAGTTGGTCAAGGTTTGCCATTCTGGTTGCCAAACGGTGCAACTATCCGTCGTACCTTGGAGCGTTACATCACAGACAAGGAATTGGCTTCAGGCTACCAGCATGTTTACACGCCGCCATTGGCTTCGGTTGAGCTTTATAAGACCTCAGGTCACTGGGAGCATTATTCAGAAGATATGTTCCCAACTATGGACATGGGCGATGGTGAGGAGTTTGTTCTACGTCCGATGAACTGTCCGCACCACATTCAAGTTTATAAAAACCATGTGCGTTCTTACCGTGAATTGCCTGTTCGTATTGCGGAGCTTGGTATGATGCACCGCTATGAAAAATCAGGTGCATTGACTGGTTTGCAGCGTGTACGTGAGATGACTCTCAACGACGGTCATATTTTCGTGACACCTGAGCAAATCCAGGAAGAGTTTAAAAAAGCTCTCCAGTTGATTATCGATGTGTACGCAGATTTCAACCTAAACGACTACCGTTTCCGCCTGTCTTATCGTGACCCAGAGGACAAAGAGAAGTACTATGACAACGATGAGATGTGGGAAAATGCCCAGCGTATGTTGAAGGGGGCCATGGATGAAATGGGCGTGGACTACTTTGAAGCAGAGGGTGAAGCAGCCTTCTACGGTCCGAAGTTGGATATTCAGGTTAAGACTGCCCTTGGAAATGAGGAAACGTTGTCAACTATTCAGTTGGACTTCCTCTTGCCAGAACGATTTGGTTTGACCTATATTGGTGCTGACGGTGAGGAGCACCGCCCAGTTATGATTCACCGCGGTGTTATCTCAACTATGGAACGCTTCACTGCCATCTTGATTGAAACCTACAAGGGTGCCTTCCCAACTTGGTTGGCTCCAACCCAAGTGACTATGATTCCAATCTCTGTGGAAGCTCACTTGGACTACGCTTGGAAGGTTGCCAAAGAATTGCAAGACCGTGGTGTTCGTGTACACGTGGATGAGCGGAACGAGAAGATGCAGTACAAGATTCGTCAGAGCCAGACCAGCAAGATTCCATACCAACTCATCGTCGGTGACAAGGAAATGGAAGATAATGCAGTCAACGTCCGTCGCTACGGAAGCAAGGCAACGCAAACTCAGTCTGTATCAGAATTTGTGGACCATATTTTAGCAGATATTGCTCGCAAGTCACGTCCAGCTGAAGCTGAATAAGAATGATAAAGTAAGAAGTCTGAAAGGGCTTCTTTTTTGACAGCAAAAATCCCAACCAATTGGCTGGGAGGTTAGGTAGTACTCAATGAAAATCAAACTCAGGCTAGGCGACGCAGATGCAGATAGAACTGAAGTTCATCAAATCAAGTCAACAACGGCTGAGTTTGATTTTCGAAGAGTATTATTCAATACTGCTCGCCCAAGACTTCGCCACATAACGTGACAGACTTGAAATGGCAAAGTTGATGCTAAAGTAAATCAAGGCGACCATGATGTAGAGGGCAAAGACTTGCTCTGCTTCAAAGTAACGTCCCATAAGGATTTGACTGGCCCCGAAAAGCTCTTGAAGAGCGATAACGGAGTAGAGGAAACTAGTGTCCTTGATGACCGTTACAATCTGCGAGATAATAGCCGGTAACATCTTACGAATGGCCTGTGGCATGATGATATAAACCATGATTTGTACTGGGGTAAAACCCTGTGACAAGCCAGCTTCGGTCTGGCCCGGTCCGATGGCGTTGAGACCACCACGGATAATCTCGGCCATGGCTGCCGTGGTGAAAATAGTAAAAGCAGTAATACCAGCAGGCGTTGACTTCATTTGGAAGACTAAGAAGACAGTGAAAATCCACAGCAAGTTTGGCACATTACGCACAAATTCGATATAGATGGTTGCAATCCACTTGAAAATTGGATTTTTACCGTTGCGCATGATAGCTAGAATCATTCCGAATAGAATGGACAAGATTACCGAAATGCTTGAGATATAGAGGGTTAACTTCAAACCACTCCACAAGAGTTGGAAGGTTGAAGGTTTGAGTAATTCTAAAACATAATTCATCGTTCAACCTCCTATTAGTGTGAAAAAGCTGACTTATTTTTTTCTTCAATGCGGCGACCCCAGCTTGCAACAGGGAAGCACATGATGAAGTAAAGGAAAGCAGCACCAGCAAAGGCTGGGATGTAGTTGGCATTCATGGCAGACCAAGATTTTGTCATAAACATAATATCAGCTCCAGAAATGATGGCAACAGTAGCCGTATTCTTAATCAAGTTTACTACTTGGTTGGTCAATGGCGGCAGAATCGTCGGAATGGCCTGTGGTAAAATGATGATCCGCATGGTTTCAGCCTGAGTAAATCCCTGTGAAAGTGCGGCTTCAGTTTGCCCAGTCGGCACTGCCTCAATCCCTGCACGAATGACCTCTGCGATATAGGCACCGTGATAGAGTCCGACGCAGATAACAGCTGTCCAGTAGATGGACGGCATGAGAACATAATTTGAAATCAGTGGAAGTCCATAATAAACAATCATGAACTGAACCAAAAGCGGTGTGTTTTGATAGTATTCAACATAGACACGTGCGATGATTTTTAAAACTTTATTTTTACTTGAAGAGAGACTACCAAAGACAATTCCTAAAAACATGGCCATGATAAAGGCTCCGACAGAAATGGCTAAGGTAAAGAGAAAGCCTTGGAAAAAGGTTGGAAAATCATTGAAGTAACTGACCCAATTTTCCCAAGCGTAAGGACTAGTTGTTAAAACTGTCATATTGTTTCACCTTTCTATTCGTCAGTTTCTGTTACTGGTTCTAGACCATTGGCATCGTAGATGGCTTGAAGACTACCATCAGCTGTCCATTCTTCAACCAGACTATTTAAGTAGTTGTTAAGGTCTTTGTTAGATAATTTAGTAACAATTCCATAGTCAGAAGCTGAGAAGCTAAAGTCCATGAGTTCAGATTTTGAGCCAATGTAACCGGATAGAATGGATTGGTCTACAGAGAAGGCATCGGTTCTATGTGCTCTAAGGGATACGGAAAGTTCTGGATAAGAACCAAGTTCAGCAAAGTTTACTGAAATACCATACTTGTCTGCCAATTCAGAGATGAGGGTGCGTGTAATGGAACCTTGAGCTACACCGATTGTCTTTCCATCCAGGTCGGTAAATGTCTTAATTCCACTATCCTTATTAACCAAAAAGCCGACAGCATCAGTGTAGTATGGAGTTGTGAAATTGTAGAGCAACTTGCGTTCTTCGGTTATGGTGAAGGTTGCGATGACCATATCCACTTGACCGTTATCAAGAAGTGGTCCGCGAGTTTGTGCCGTAACGGGAGTAAATTCGATATCCACCCCTAACTCGTCTGCGATTTTGCGAGCAATGTCAATCTCCATTCCTTCAAATTCACCAGAATCTGGGTTCTTGTAGCCAAAGTTTGGGACGTCCTGTTTCACTCCGACGCGGAGCACGCCCCTATCGATGATAGCTTGAACCTGATCACTATTGGTGATGGCTGCGGGTGTTTCAGTTTGAGCTACTGGTTGTTTTGCAAAAACGAGAAGAATAAGTCCGAAGACTAATAATCTAATTGCAAAGAAAATATTGATTTTTTTCTTATCCATAGACTACCTCCTAGAGTTTTACCTTATCAGATTCATGGTTGATAATCTTACTGAGGAATTGTTGGGCACGAGGTTCGGTTGGATTGTCAAAGAATCCATTGACATCTGTCGTGTCAACTAGAACTTCGCCTTCAGCCATAAAGATGATGCGATCAGCTACTTCACGGGCAAAGCCCATTTCGTGTGTCACAACAATCATATTCATCCCGTCTCGTGCCAATTTTTGCATAACTGCAAGTACATCACCGATAGTTTCTGGGTCCAAGGCAGATGTTGGTTCATCGAAGAGTAGAAGCTCAGGTTTCATAGCTAAGCCGCGAGCGATGGCCACACGTTGTTTTTGTCCACCGGATAACATTGCTGGGTAAGAATCTTTTCTATCCCATAGGTTTACAAATTCAAGGTATTTTTGAGCTGTTTTCTCCGCCGTCGCCTTGTCAATTCCCAAAACTTTCGTAGGTGCTAAGGTAACATTTTCTAACACAGTATTGTGTGGGTAGAGGTTGAAGTGTTGGAAGACCATGCCGACTTCTTTTCGGAGGGCAACTAATTCTTTGATAGAAGTAGAAGAGATATCGTGACCGTTAACTACAAGTTTTCCATTATCAATTGATTCTAAACCATTAATAGTACGGATAAGAGTTGATTTACCAGAACCGGAAGGTCCAAGGAGAACAACAACCTGTCCAGGTTCGAATTCCAAGTTGATATTGCGTAGGGCGTGGTAGTCGCCATAGTATTTGTTGACATCTTTAAATTCTACTAAAGCCATGAGATTCTCCTTGTGTAAAGTTTTCTAACGTATGAATATAGTAGCACTGTAGATTAGGAATGTCAAGTAAATTCTGACAATTTAACATATCCAATGTTATATTTTGTGACATAGTCGTGTTGGTTGGTTCTTAAAAATGAAATTTTTAAGTAAGTTTGTTATAATAGAAGAAATAAAAAAGAGGTATTTTTTAATAATGAAGAAAATATTAATTGTAGATGATGAGAAACCTATCTCAGATATTATTAAATTTAATATGACCCGCGAAGGTTATGAAGTAGTGACTGCTTTTGATGGTCGTGAGGCCTTGGAAGTATTTGAAGCTGAATTTCCCGATATTGTGATTTTAGATTTGATGTTGCCAGAACTAGATGGTTTAGAAGTTGCACGAATTATTCGTAAAACTAGTAATGTACCGATTTTGATGCTTTCTGCCAAGGACAGTGAGTTTGACAAGGTTATCGGACTTGAAATCGGTGCAGATGACTATGTGACCAAACCGTTTTCAAATCGTGAATTGCAGGCGCGTGTAAAAGCTTTATTGCGTCGTAGCGAGCTGTCTGAAACGCAAATGGCTGTTGATAGCTCAGGAACCCCAGATTTAGTAATTGGTGATTTGACTATCTTGCCGGATGCATTTGTTGCTAAGAAGCATGGTAAGGAGTTAGAGTTAACTCATCGTGAATTTGAGTTGTTGCACCATCTTGCACAGCATTTAGGTCAGGTGATGACGCGAGAGCATCTATTGGAAACAGTTTGGGGATATGATTACTTTGGAGATGTTCGAACAGTTGACGTGACAGTTCGTCGCTTGAGGGAGAAGATTGAAGACACACCAAGTCGTCCAGAATATATTTTGACACGTCGTGGTGTTGGTTATTATATTAAAGGAAATGATTAATCAATTACGTTATTTAATAACTACAGTAGAGTTTTGGTTTGCAGTCATATTAGTTGGTTTTGTGATTGCGCTTTCGATTCTTTTGATTGAGAATTATCGGGATACACGACAAATTAAACAGCTTAATCAAAAGGTCAAGGCTTTAATTGAGGGGAATTATGCAGATGTTTTAGACATGCGGGGGAGTCCAGAAATCACTGATATGGCTAATTCTCTGAATGATTTATCTGAAGTCATTCGCCTGACACATGATAGTTTGGAGCAAGAAAAGACACGGCTGACTTCAATTCTTTCTTACATGAGTGATGGGGTAATCGCTACGGACAGGGTTGGTCGAATTATCATGGTTAATGATATGGCTCAGAAGCAATTAGGGTTGACGAATAAGCAACAAGATAAGCTAAATCTTTTGGATGTTTTAGATTTATCGGAAAAATATACCTTACGGGATTTGTTGGCTCAGACTCCTGAAATTGTCTTGGAACATACGAATGAGAATGAAGAGTTTCTTACCCTTCGTGCCAATTTTGCAACCATTCGGAGCGAAAGTGGTCTAATTTCAGGCTTGGTGGTCGTCTTACACGATATGACAGAACAGGCAAAGGAAGAGAGGGAACGTCGTCTCTTTGTTTCCAATGTCAGCCATGAATTGCGTACACCTTTGACATCGGTCAAATCCTATTTAGAAGCCCTGGATGAGGGGGCGCTGACGGAATCAGTTGCACCAAGTTTTGTCAAAGTATCCCTTGATGAAACCAATCGTATGATGCGGATGATTACCGATTTATTAAGTTTGTCAAGGATTGATAATCAAGTCGGTGAAATGGATGTTGAATTGATTAACTTTACAGCCTTTGTGACCTTTATTCTCAACCGTTTTGATCAGATGAAGCATTCTGATTCTGATAAAGTTTATACCATTGTTCGTGATTATCAAATAAGTCCAATCTGGGTAGAAATTGATACAGATAAGCTGACCCAAGTTTTAGATAATATCTTAAACAATGCCATCAAGTATTCACCTGACGGTGGAACTATTACCTTTAGTATGAAAACAACAGATAGTCAGTTGATTGTTTCAATTTCGGATGAGGGCTTGGGCATTCCAAAGGCTGATTTACCAAAGATTTTCGACCGATTCTATCGTGTAGATAAGGCTCGTTCGCGTGCCCAGGGTGGTACTGGTCTAGGTTTGGCCATTGCCAAAGAAATTGTCAAGCAACACAAGGGATTCATTTGGGCCAAGAGTGAGTATGGTCATGGGTCAACGTTTACGATTGTTCTACCGTACAGTAAGGATATTACTATGGATGAGTGGGATGATTCGGATGAGGAAGAATAGGAGAATATGATCGGAAAAGGATTTAACTACAGTATTTTGGCATCGGGATCTAGTGGAAACTGTTTCTATTTGGAAACAGATAAGAAGAAGATCTTGGTAGACGCCGGCCTATCAGGAAAAAAGATTACCAGCCTTTTGGCAGAAATTGACCGCAAGCCAGAAGATATCGATGCAATTCTAGTGACACACGAGCACAGTGACCATATTCATGGTATCGGTGTTCTGGCACGTAAATATGGTATGGATATTTATGCTAACGAATTGACTTGGCAGGCAATGGAAAGCAAATTGGGTAAGATTGATCAGGCTCAAAAACATATTTTTGAATTGGGGGCTATGAAGACTTTTGGTGACCTAGATATTGAGTCGTTTGGTGTCAGTCATGATGCGGCCTGTCCTCAATTTTATCGTTTTATGAAGGACGATAAGTCCTTTGTTATGTTAACGGATACTGGCTATGTCAGCGATCGAATGGCAGGGATTGTAGCCAATGCAGATGCCTATTTGATTGAGTCTAATCATGATGTTGAAATCTTGCGTGCGGGTTCTTACTCTTGGAACCTCAAGCAACGGATTTTGTCTGATAAGGGGCACCTTTGTAATGAGGATGGTGCTGATGCCATGATTCGGTCACTAGGAAATCGGACTAAAAAGATTTACCTTGGGCATTTATCAAAGGAAAACAATATCAAGGAATTGGCTCACATGACCATGGTTAATCAGTTGGTGCAGGCTGATTTAGGAGTTGGAGTGGATTTCCAAGTCTATGATACATCGCCAGATACAGCGACTGCCTTGACCAAGATTTGACAAATTCATTTAACTTGTTTAGAATAAATATATAAAATACGTGAGGTGAAGTTACATGAATAATTAAGCTACTTATTAGTCGTTCTTAAAACTTGTAGTGAGGTCATATGAACCGACTACACAAGGGATAAGACTGCTCATAAGGGCTTACTATTCGTGTGACTTTTTCCATAGGGAAAGGTCATGTTTTGCATGGCTTTTTTCTTGTTCATTGAGCAGAATAGGGGCCCTTTTTGTGAAGAAAAGAGGTCTATATGGAAGTAATGAAATGTATTCAATTAGAGAAGGAAATTGCAGGGCGTGGATTGTTTACAATCCAGCAGTTGAGTCTTCAAGCTGGTCAAAAGGTTGGTTTGGTTGGAAATAACGGAGTTGGCAAGTCTACTTTTTTGAAAATCTTACTAGGACTGGATAGGGATTTTGCCGGTCAGATTGAGGTAAAAGCAGACTGGGCTTATGTACCCCAGTTACAGGAAAGGAGCTTGCTTTCTGGAGGGGAACAGGTTTGGAAGTCTATTCAAGAGTCTTTTGCCCAAAGACCGCAGTTGTTAATTATGGATGAACCGACAGCTAACCTAGACCAAGAACACCAGGAAAAGCTGATCAAACAAATCAAACGCTACCGTGGCAGTCTACTGGTTGTCAGTCATGATCGACATTTTCTCAATCAAATAGCCAGTCACATTTGGCATTTGGAAGAAGGAAAGATAGAGGTTTATCCTGGGAATTACGAGGCATTTGTAGAAAGCCGCCGAGCTAAGCGAGAAGGACAGCAGGAGGCTTATGAAGCCTATCAGAAAAAAGTCGCTCAACTGAAAAAGGCCCAGCAAGAGCGTCAGGCAAAGGCTCAGAAGATGGGGAAGAGAAAGAAAGGTGTTTCATCGTCTGAGTGGAAGGTCAATGCTTTGATGGGTTCCTATGACAGTCAAGCCAAGGCAATGGCAAAGTCTGCCAAGCATTTGGAAAAACGGATGGAGCGTTTGGACAAGGTTCAACAACCCAGAAAGGAAGCGTGGGTAAAGATGGAAGCGAAAGGTGCCTTGGATACTGGTCTTCACAGTCTCTTTCGCTTGCAGGCTGGACAGCTCTGGATTGGGGAAAAGTATTTATTTGATTTTCCTCAGATAGTGATGACGTTTGGGGAGAAGTTAGCCTTAGTGGGGGCGAATGGTTCTGGAAAGACTAGTTTTGTCCAAAAATTATTAAGGAAAGAATTAGCAGGCTATTATAATCCTAAGGTAAAAATTGCTTATTTTGCACAGGATTTGATAAACCTTGATGAAGAAAAGACTGCTTTGGAAAATATTAGTTGTACCTCTCTTCAAGATAAGATGACGATTCTCAATTTATTAGGTATGTTAGGACTTTCTTACGATAAGGCTCAGCAGAAGGTAGCAAATCTGTCTGGTGGTGAGCGTGTGCGTCTCTCCTTAGCTAAGGTATTGTTGGCGGATGCAAATCTTTTGATATTAGATGAACCGACAAATTTTCTAGATATGGCAGCTATTGAGGCTTTGGAAACATTCTTGAAAGAATATGAAGGAAGTGTCCTCCTGATTTCCCATGATCAGCGGTTTGTTGAGAGTGTTGTGCATAGAAAGTGGCTGGTCGAGAATTGTCAGCTTGTTCAACGTTTATAGAGAAAATATTATTTGAATCGACAGTTGGGTCTAAAAAATATTTTTTGCCTGTGGTATAATAAGAAGGATATTTCTAGAATGAGGTCTTTGAAGTGAAAAAAAGAAAGAACAAGCCTTTGGAACACGATGGAAATTTTATTTCCCTTCGTTTAAATATTTTATTTTCTATCGTGATTTTTCTTTTCCTAGTTTTGATATTGCGTCTGGCAGACATGCAGATCATCAATCATGATTTTTATAGTAATAAGCTGTCTACTGCCAGTCAGAAAATCATCAGCAATGGCTCTATCCGTGGGCAGATTTACGATGCACAGGGAAAACCTTTGGTTGAAAACGAGATTCAGCAGGTTGTCTCCTTCACACGTTCCAACAAGATGTCTGCTCAGGAAATGAAAGAAGTAGCTAATAAACTCTTGCAGTGGGTCAATGTGTCGGACGTAACAATTACTCAACGTGATAAGGCAGACTATTATTTGGCGGATGAAGAAGTTTATCGTCAGGTAGTCGAGGCCTTGCCAGAAGATAAAAAATACGATTCTGATGGCAACTACCTGAGTGAATCGACAATTTATTCTAATGCGGTTGATAGTATCCCTGCTGAAGCATTACAATATTCTGAGCAAGACAGCAAGGCGATTGAGCTATTTAAGCAGATGAATGGAGCTACTTACTTCTCTACTGTTAATTTGGTAACAGATACTCTAACTGCTGAACAGGTTGCTCATATCGTAGCCAATGAAAGTCAACTTCCAGGCATTTCAACGACTAACAACTGGCAACGGACGATTTTACCAACTTCCCTCAGCTCTATTATTGGTACAGTAACGAGTGAACAGGC
This sequence comes from Streptococcus sp. 2022WUSS037, assembly GCF_044427225.1. NCBI lineage: Bacteria > Bacillati > Bacillota > Bacilli > Lactobacillales > Streptococcaceae > Streptococcus > Streptococcus sp. 2022WUSS037. The sequence goes on from NZ_JAOTGJ010000009.1 coordinate 49,703, forward strand.
TGGTTTGCCTGCTGAAGATGCGGAATACTATCTCTCCAAGGGCTACTCATCAAATGACCGTGTGGGAACTGCCTACCTCGAGAAACAATATGAAGAAGTCTTGCAAGGTCAACGTGAGAAAAAACAAATCAACCTAGATCGAAATGGCAATGTCGAAAGTATTGAGACAATCCAAGAAGGACAGCAGGGAAATAATATTAAACTGACTATTGATTTAGCCTTTCAAGATGGTGTCAATGCTATTTTGAAAAAATACTTTGAAAGTGAGCTGGCTACTGGTAGTGCACTTTACTCGGAAGGAGTTTATGCAGTCGCATTGGAACCTTCAACAGGTGCGGTGCTTGCCATGTCTGGATACAGTCATGAAAAAGGAGCAGGTAGCATAACAGAAGATGCCCTTGGTACTATTACAAGTGTTTTCACACCAGGTTCCATCGTCAAAGGAGCGACAATCAGCTCTGGTTGGGAAAATGGAGTTATCAGTGGCAATCAAGTGCAGTTAGACGAACCAATCTATTTTGCAGGTTCAGCACCAATTACATCTTGGTATGGGGCCTATGGTAGTTTTAATATTGATGCGACAGAGGCTCTAGAATATTCTTCTAACGTCTACATGGTTAAGATTGCCTTAGGACTACTTGGTCAGACCTATTCAGCTAACATGTATTTGAATGATGGCGATACATTGACAAATGCCATGACTAAGCTTCGTTCGACTTTTGCAGAGTATGGTTTAGGTGCGTCAACAGGTATTGACCTTCCACTCGAATCTACAGGATTTTTACCAGAAGAGTATTCGACAGCCAACTTTATTACCAACGCTTTTGGACAGTTTGATAACTATACACCGATGCAGATGGCACAGTATGCAGCGACCATTGCGAATAATGGAACACGGATTTCTCCACACCTCGTTGAGGGAATTTATGGGAATAATGCCCAAGGTGGTTTGGGAGAATTAATTGAAACCGTATCTGGTAAGGAGATGAATCAGGTTAATATTTCCGCTGAAGATATGTCTCTTCTTCGTCAAGGTTTCTACCAAGTTGTCAATGGTAGTGGGCGCTTTAATACAGGTAGTGCTATCGGTCGTGGTGCGGCTGTGACCATCAGTGCCAAGACTGGTACAGCCGAAACCTATACAACGACAGCTTCTGGGGATGTGGTTACTGCGGTCAATACCAACGTTGTTGCTTATGCACCTAGTGATAATCCTCAAATTGCGGTAGCAGTTGTCCTACCAAATTTGACCAATCAAAGTTCAACAACTACTAAGACAATTACTCAAGAAATTATCAATTTATATCAATCACTTCACCCAATGAACTAAGGAGGCTTATGCTTTACCCTACACCTATTGCTAAGTTAATTGATAGTTATTCTAAATTGCCAGGTATCGGTATAAAAACGGCTACCCGTTTAGCTTTTTATACTATTGGCATGGAGGATGATGTCGTTAATGAATTTGCGAAAAATTTATTGGCAGCCAAGCGAGACCTATCTTATTGCTCTATTTGTGGTAATTTGACAGATCAGGACCCCTGTGCCATTTGCCAGGACTCAACCCGAGACCAATCTACTATTTTGATTGTAGAGGATAGTCGAGATGTTACAGCTTTGGAAAATATTCAAGAATACCACGGTCTTTATCATGTCTTGCATGGCTTGATTTCTCCCATGAATGGTATCGGACCAGATGATATTAATTTGAAAACCCTTCTCACTCGCCTGATGGACAATGAGGTTACAGAAGTTATTGTGGCGACCAATGCAACAGCAGATGGAGAGGCTACATCTATGTATATCTCACGTGTCCTCAAACCTGCGGGAATCAAAGTAACCCGACTAGCTCGTGGCTTAGCGGTAGGCAGTGATATTGAATATGCAGATGAAGTGACCCTGTTGAGGGCTATTGAAAATCGTACAGAGCTATAGCAGTTCTGTAGTTAGAGACGTTCCTAATTTTAAGATAGGATAGATATGATTTGTTAAATTATGCTATACTAAGAGTAATAGCGTTGGTACAGGAAGGAGAATATATGTCAAAAGAAACCTTGATTTTACTATATGGTGGGCGTTCTGCAGAGCGTGAGGTGTCTGTTCTGTCTGCCGAAAGCGTCATGCGTGCCATCAACTATGATAAATTTTTTGTCAAAACCTATTTCATTAGCCAGACAGGTGACTTTGTAAAGACGCAAGAGTTTTCTCAAACACCGTCTGCCGATGAAAAACTCATGACAAACGCGACGATTGTTGAAGAGCAAAAAATCCGTCCGAGCGATATTTATGAAGAAAAGGCGGTTGTTTTCCCTGTTCTTCATGGCCCAATGGGAGAAGACGGATCTATTCAAGGCTTCTTGGAAGTGCTTCGTATGCCGTATGTTGGTACCAATATCTTGTCTTCCAGCGTTGCCATGGACAAGATTACAACTAAGCGTATTTTGGAATCAGCAGGAATTTCTCAAGTACCTTATGTGGCCGTTATAGAGGGTGAAAATATCGACGATAAGATTGCAGAGATTGAAGGAAAATTGACTTATCCAGTCTTTGTAAAACCAGCTAATATGGGGTCAAGCGTCGGTATCTCAAAAGCCGAGGATTTAGCTGGCTTGCGTAAGGCGCTTGATTTGGCCTTCAAGTATGACAGCCGTGTCCTCGTTGAGCAGGGGGTTAATGCGCGTGAGATTGAGGTTGGTCTTTTGGGAAATGCTGACGTGAAAACGACACTTCCTGGCGAAGTAGTCAAAGACGTTGCCTTTTATGACTACGATGCCAAATACATCGACAACAAGATTACTATGGAAATCCCAGCTAAGATTGATGAGTCTATCATGGACACCATGCGGGACAATGCTGCCAAGGCCTTTCGTGCTATCGGTGGTTGTGGTCTCTCTCGCTGTGATTTCTTCCTGACAGAAGACGGAGACATCTTCCTCAATGAGCTCAACACCATGCCAGGATTTACCCAGTGGTCCATGTATCCACTCCTTTGGGATAATATGGGCTTGGCTTACCCAGACTTGATTGAAGAGCTTGTTCGTTTGGCCAAGGAAATGTTTGAAAAACGTGAAAGTCATTTGATTTAATGAAAAAGATTGGAAAATTTCCAATCTTTTTCTAGTTCACATTCTTGCAAAGGTTTGCAAAAAAGAATAGAATGGTTTCAAATATGTGGAGGTGTTTATGTATCAAACGACAGTAAAAGGGGAAGGTCTGTTTCAGGCAGTTTCTCAAGGTTATGGTGAACTGGTTCGTACCTTTGGGGTGACTGAGAAGGGGGAAACTCCAGTTAGTTTGGTCAATATAGGATTGGCTGCCTGTGTCACCATGTGTGTGCAGGGCTACTATGCAAGCCAAGAAGGCAATAAAACCATGCCTGTTCAGGTTTCTTCTCAGCTGGAAGATAGACAATTCGAAGTGTCTATCCGATTGGCTGAAAAAGTTTCGGAAGAAAAGCAGGCTGCCATCTTAGCCTATGTGGAGCAGAAATGCAAGGTAAAAGCGCTCTTGAGTGACGACATCAGCTATCACATTGAGTTTGACCTGTTAGATGAGGCTGAACTTTCATCCACACGAGCTAAAAAGTGATATAATAGAGAGAGCAAAAGCTCTTTTTTAGTTTATCGTCATTTAGTTTATCTTTTATTACGTCGTTAACTCACCTTGCCTAACTTCAGTTATGCCTGCGGCTCGTTGCTTAGTACTAAAAATAAATTAAAAGACTATATTGGAGAAAACAATGAAATTAACCCTACACGAAGTCGCTCAGGTCTTGGGCGCAAAAAATGATATTAGTCTTTATCCCGATAGAGCCCTTAACAAGGTGGAGTTCGACAGTCGCCTGATTACAGAAGGGGATCTTTTTGTTCCCCTCAAAGGTGCGCGTGATGGTCATGACTTCATTCCTGTTGCTTTTGAAAATGGCTGCGCAGTAACCCTGTCTGAAGTCAGCCTTGATGTTCCTCACATTCTAGTAAATGATTGCTTGGCTGCGCTTCAACAATTAGCGGCCTATTACCTAGAGAAAACAGGGGTAGAAGTCATTGCTGTGACAGGCTCAAACGGTAAAACGACCACCAAGGACATGATTCACGATATTCTAGCGACGACTTACAAGACTTACAAGACACAAGGCAACTACAACAACGAAATCGGTCTGCCCTACACCGTCCTCCATATGCCAGATGATACAGAAAAACTGGTCTTGGAGATGGGGCAGGACCACCTAGGCGACATTCACCTCTTGTCTGAAATCGCCAAGCCAAGCCTGTCTGTCATTACCCTTTTTGGTGAAGCGCATCTGGAATTTTTCGGCTCACGCGAAGAGATTGCCAAAGGAAAATTACAGATTGCGGACGGAATGACAGCTGGTAGTAAGCTTCTGATCCCAGCAGATCCGATTGCGGATAAGCTCTTGCCGAGCCATGTAGACCTCATTCGCTTCGGTGAGCAGGCTGATTTGCAGGTGACCAGTCTGGTCGAGTCAAAAGATAGCCTGACCTTCACCGTCAATTTTATGGACGGCGACATTTTCCTCCCAGTAACGGGTAAGTACAATGCCACCAATGCCATGGTAGCAAGCTACGTAGGTAAGACCTTGGGTGTGCCTGATGAGGCCATCAAGTCAGCCCTAGCCAGTCTTAACTTGACCCGCAACCGCACCGAGTGGAAGAAGGCAGCAAACGGAGCAGATATTCTCAGCGATGTCTACAACGCCAACCCAACGGCCATGCGATTGATTTTGGAAACCTTCTCTAGCATTCCTGCAAACGAAGGCGGCAAGAAAATCGCCGTTTTAGCAGATATGAAAGAACTGGGGAGCCAGTCCGTTGATCTCCACAATCAGATGATTTTGAGCCTGTCGCCTGATGTGCTAGACACCGTCATTTTCTACGGTCAGGATATTGAAGGTCTGGCCCAGTTGGCTAGTCAGATGTTCCCGATTGGAAAAGTCTATTTCTTTAGGAAAAATGCAGAGCAGGATCAATTTGAAGATTTGGTGAAACAAGTCAAGGAAGTTCTTGGCGGCCAAGACCAAATCCTCTTTAAAGGCTCTAATTCCATGAATCTTGGGAAAGTGGTTGAAGAAATAGAAAAGTAGAGAGGCAAGACCTCTCTTTTTCAGCAAGTCTTGTCAAAACATCGAAAAGTTGATATACTAACTTTTTGGGAAAGAGAGGAATTTAATAAGATGAGTGATTTTTTTAGCAATCAGATTTCTGAAGCACCGAACCTGAACGTATTGGAACACCTGTTTCTCATGATTATTTGGTTTTTCATGCTCCATCTTTGTTTTCGTTGTTATCAAAAAAGATGGTTTCATATTGTTTTTTGGTGGCTTCAATTTATACAGATTGTCTCCCTTTATACTTGGTATATCGTAGCTGATTTTCCTCTTTCAGAGAGTCTTCCTTTTTATCATTGTCGCTTGGCCATGCTCTTTATTCTTTGGGCGAAGCCCGGACCTTTGAAACGTTATTTTGCCTATCTCGGTCTTTTTGGATCGCTTTCAGCCTTTATTCATCCAGTATTTGACCCATTTGCATTTCCACATCTGACCTTCTTTACTTTTGTTATTGGTCACTATGCCTTGACGGTTAATTGTATGTTGTACCTATTATCTGATTTAGAAGGGGAGATGTTGAAGGGAAAAGAGGTAGTGAAATATACGCTTATTATGAATATGCTGATTCTAGGAGTAGCTCTTTTAACTGGCGGAAATTATGGATTTTTGAGACAGACACCTTTAGTGAACAGTACCAATCTTCCTTTGAATTTCTTCTTGGTAACCTGCCTACTCTGTTTCTCTATTTTGAGTATACAAGTTATGTTAATTGCCTATTTGAAAAAAGAAAGCAAACAAATGAATTCGCAGATATTGAAAAAATAAGGGAGCGGGAAAGAACTCGACTGGTCAAAAAGAGTTCGTCTTCCCGCCCCCGCACAGTTGATTAGGTCAGATTTGGAGTGTAAAACACGAACAAATCTGCCAATCAACCACTGCGCTGAGATGTTGACACGAACCCTGAGAAGCGAGGTTGGTCTTTTTGACCAGCCTCTTATTTTTAGTTTTTAAATGCGCCTTGTTTGTAGCTAACCCAGAAAAAGACAGGGATAAAAATGAGCATTAATCCAGAATAGATTGGCAATGTGTGACTGTTTAAGGGGTGGATTTCAATCAGACCATGTAGGAAATGGGAGCTGATGAAGAAACCGAAAACGGAATAAATAATAAGAGCAAGTCGAGTTTTTGTCAGAGGCAAACAGGCACGAATGACAGCCAGTAGACCTGTTGAACCAAGAACATAATAAGAGAGGGTTTGCATGTCATGCAAGTTTAAGTATCCAAAGACTTGCATTAAATGGAAAATAAGGACACTGAGAACAACCATGAGAGCATTTGGTAGGGCTAAGAGAAGAGATTTTCTGAGAAAATGTTTTTCTACGGGGCGGATATTTCGTTCAAAAGTTAGGATAAAAGGAGGAAAACCTTCAACAAATTGACCAATGAGGGTCATTTGTATCTGAATAAATGGGAAAACTAACAAATATTCTGCTTTACCTAGAGTGATACTAGCGATACAGATAAGGCCAAGTAAGAAAGAGTAAATTGTTTTGATAAGAAAGATGGGCGCAATGTGGGAGATGTTATTAACAACGCGTCGTCCCTCAAAGAGAATCTCAGGAATATCTCGAAATTCAGAATCTAGGAGGACTAGATTAGCGATTTGTCTAGTAGCGGGATCGCCTTCTGCCATAACAATGGAACAATCAGCTTCGTGTAGTGCAAGAATATCATTGACCCCGTCACCGGTCATTGCAGTAGTATGTCCCTGTGCTTTGAGGGTTTGGATGAGCAATTTTTTCTGATGTGGGGATACGCGACCGAAAATGGCGGTTGTTTCAGCTCTGGCAATTAGTTCTTCGTCGTCAACTTTGGAACAATCGATATAGCTATCGTAGTCAGCAAATCCAGCTTCCTTAGCAATGTGTGAGACAGTCACAGGATTGTCACCAGAGATTATTTTTAGTGTCACTTCTTGCGAGCGAAGATAGGCTAGTGTTTCTGCGGCGTCTTCTCGGATTGGGTCGGCAATTTCTAATAGAGCTAGAGGTTCAATATTCTCAGGTAGCTGATTTTGAGAAGAAGGAAGGGACTGTTGGCTAAGCGCAAGAATCAGGACACGGGAACCACGAGCTTGTGCCTCAGAAACAGAAGGAGGATTTTGTGTTAGCAACATTTCTGGTGCCCCTAGAAAAATGCGACCAATGTTTTCTATTGTCATTGCTCCCCATTTTCTATCACTAGAAAATGGAATGATGTGACTAGCTTTATAGTGGTGCTCTAAATCACCATATTCTTTTCGAATGGCCTGAGCTGTCGAATTAGTATCCTCACTTGTCTGGATATAGGTAGCGAGTATCTGTTGGATAGTGTCAAGTGAATAATGGTTGGTTAAGGGGAGCAGGTTTTCGACGGTCATTTTTCCCTGAGTAATCGTTCCGGTCTTATCCAAACAAAGAACATCAACTCGGGCAAGTGTTTCGACGGAATACATTTCTTGTACGAGGACATTTTTCATTCCAAGTTTGATAACGGCAGTTAAGAGAGAAGTGATGGTTAGCAGAGCAATTCCCTTTGGTAACATACCTAGTAGGGCAGTAGAGCTGGTAATAACTGAGTCTTTTAAGGGAAGAAGTTTGATGAAAAAGGCTTCTAGAAAAAGAGCGAGTCCGAATGGAATGATAATTTTTCCTGTAAATTTAGCAATTTTATCCATATTGTAAAGAATACGAGAGACGATAGGTTTGTGAGTTTTCGCCTCAAGCATGAGCTTATTGGCATAGTTTTCTGCGCCAACATGGATGACTGTTGCATAAATCTGTCCGCTAACTAGATAGCTACCAGACAATAATTCAGCTCCAGTATTTTTCACAATCAAGTCGCTTTCACCAGTTAACATGGCCTCGTTTGCCTCGGCTATACCTTCTAAAACAATAGCATCACTAGGAACTTGTTCGCCAGCAGACAGCAAGAGAACATCATCTAAGACAATATCTTCTGGTGCAATAGAGATTGTCTCGCCGTCACGAACAACTCGGATAAAATCCTTGTTCATCAGGTTGAGTTTGTCAATCATTCGTCGTGCCCGCCATTCTGTCAGCATTCCTGAAACAGCGTTGAGGACAATAACTCCGAAGAAGAAAAGGTTGGACCATGCCTGAACAGCTAGTAAGGCTAAGAAAATGGCAAAATTGAGTGCGTTAAAAGATGTAAATACATTTCGTCTGAAGATTTCCCAATTACTGGCACTGGTCTTTGTCTTAAAATGATTGGTTTGTTGGTTTTGAATACGTTCTTGTACTTCCTTGGTTGATAAACCTTTTATTTTTTTGTTCATTATTTTATCTTTCTTTTTCTAGTATATAGAATACATCTCATACTTATTGTAACACATTTATAATACAATAGTATAGGTCTGTAGACCTATTCTTCAATAGTTTGAAAAATTCCCTTATTTCCGATATAATAAGAGAGTTGTCTAGTAAAGAATAAGGATGAATCCAATGTAAATCGAATAGGATAAGAGCTCAGCTCTGCTATGTATCAAAAAAAAGAATAAGAAAAAGAAAAGGAAACATTATGTCACTACAAGAAGAAATCAAGAAACGCCGCACCTTTGCGATTATCTCTCACCCGGACGCGGGTAAGACTACTATTACCGAGCAGTTGCTCTACTTTGGGGGTGAGATTCGTGAAGCAGGTACGGTCAAGGGGAAAAAGACTGGTAACTTTGCCAAATCTGACTGGATGGATATTGAGAAGCAACGTGGTATCTCTGTTACCTCATCTGTCATGCAGTTTGACTATGCAGGCAAGCGTGTCAATATCCTAGATACACCAGGGCACGAGGACTTCTCAGAAGACACTTATCGGACCTTGATGGCGGTGGACGCGGCTGTCATGGTGGTGGACTCTGCCAAGGGTATTGAGGCCCAGACTAAAAAGCTCTTTGAGGTTGTGAAACACCGCAACATTCCAGTTTTTACTTTTATCAACAAGTTGGACCGTGACGGTCGTGAGCCACTGGATTTGTTGCAGGAATTGGAAGAAGTCTTGGGCATTGCCAGTTACCCGATGAACTGGCCGATTGGTATGGGGAAATCCTTCGAGGGACTCTATGACCTCCATAACAAACGCTTAGAACTCTATCGAGGTGATGAGCGTTTTGCAAGCTTGGACGAAGGTGATAAGCTCTTTGGTTCTAACCCCTTTTATGCACAAGTTCTGGACGATATCGAGCTCTTGGCGGAAGCTGGGAATGAATTTTCAGAGCAGGCGATTTTGGACGGCGATTTGACACCTGTTTTCTTCGGCTCAGCCCTGACAAACTTTGGTGTGCAGACCTTTCTTGACACTTTTTTGGAGTTTGCTCCAGAGCCACATGGTCACAAGACAACGACAGGGGATGTCATTGATCCACTCAATAAAGACTTTTCAGGTTTTGTTTTCAAAATCCAAGCCAACATGGACCCTCGTCACCGCGACCGCATTGCCTTTGTCCGTGTGGTTTCAGGCGAATTTGAACGCGGCATGGCGGTCAACCTGCCTCGTACAGGAAAGGGAGCCAAGTTGTCAAATGTGACCCAGTTCATGGCCGAGTCCCGTGAGAATGTGGAAAATGCAGTGGCGGGTGACATTATCGGGGTTTATGATACAGGAACCTATCAGGTAGGAGATACCCTGACCGTAGGCAAGAACAAGTTTGAATTCGAGCCACTACCGACCTTTACCCCTGAAATTTTTATGAAAGTTTCTGCTAAAAACGTCATGAAACAAAAATCCTTCCACAAAGGAATCGAGCAGCTGGTGCAAGAAGGGGCTATCCAGCTCTATAAGAACTACCAGACTGGCGAGTATATGCTAGGTGCTGTTGGTCAGCTCCAGTTTGAAGTTTTCAAACACCGTATGGAAGGCGAGTATAACGCAGAAGTAGTCATGACCCCAATGGGTAAAAAGACTGTCCGCTGGATCAAGCCAGAAGACCTGGATGAACGCATGTCCTCAAGCCGCAACATCCTAGCCAAAGACCGCTTTGACCAACCCGTCTTCCTCTTTGAAAACGACTTCGCACCCCGCTGGTTTGCGGACAAGTATCCGGATGTGGAGTTGGAAGAGAAGATGTAGAAAACATCTGGGAGATGTTTGCTATCGGGAGATGGGAACTGACGGTAGTCAGATTACAGCTGTTCAGCTTTGAAAATCAAGTTAAAACTTCGTTAAGTCGCTTCGATGAACCTTAAGTTCAATCTTTAGCTAATCCAATCAATCCTATAAGAAGTCAGGCAGGTCCTGGCTTTTTTCATAAAAATTTGATTATACTCCAAAAATGTATTATAATATACTATGATTAAATAAACAGAAATGGATTGGAGGTTTGAACGGTGTTTTACTACCTTAGAAAATGCAAGTTGGCAGTAGTTGCTTATATTGCTGTGTCGGTGGTATATGCTCTGATTTTAGCAGCAACGGGTTTTATTTATGCGCGTGTTTCGGAAGCGGCCTTATCTGGTGACCAGAAGGTATTTGTGACCAGTTCGGTGATTGCAGTGGTATTCTTTTTATGTGATGGCTATTTTGATTACCTGCCCCGCTATCTCAAGTTTAAGGCAATCAATCAGATTATGGAAGAGACGCGCAATCAATTAGTGACTGTCTATGCGCGTGAGGACTTAGGAGAGGCAGCAAAAGACAATCAGGCAGATAAGGTCCATGTCTTGGTTCATCATCTGAATATCTTGGAAACTACCTATCTAACGCCGCTCCTGTCCATGGTGACAAGCCTGTTGGTTTTTAGTTTTTCTTTGATTGGGGCTCTCTACCTTCAAGGAACCATGGCTATGATCATGTTGGCGCTCTGCTTTATTCCATTTTTGGCTCCGGTGATAAATAAGGGGATTTTAGCTCGTGCGACAAAGGACAGTCAGGAGGAGAAAAATGCCTATCTTACCTTGTTTAGTGAGTTTGTAGAAGCTCTCTCTTTCATTCGCATCAGCGCCATCACGCCAGTTTTCCAAGAAAAGCTGGCGGCATCCAATCAGGAATACACTAGGCGTGCTAACCGTTTTGCCCAAAAACAATCCCAGACCTATGCGGTTTCCTACAGTTTGAGCAGCGTGGTCTATTCAGGTTCCTGGATTATTGGAGGGATATTTGTTTTTCAAGGTCTGCTGAACATTTCGGATTTGATTGCTATGACAACCCTGATGGGAACTGTGGCAGGTCCTATCCAAACCATGTCAGGCTTGCTGACGGATTATCTTTCTAGTCGGACGGTTGTGGCAGATTTGACCACAATTCTACAGGGAACATCCAAGGAAAATGAAGCCAAAGTGAAACTGACTGAAACCATTGACAGCATCAGCTTGGATGCTATTAGTTTTGAGCAAAATAACCACCGTCTGTTTGATAGGTTTTCCTATCGTTTCCAAGCCAATAAAAAATACGCTATCTTGGGCAAGAGCGGGTGTGGGAAGACGACCTTGCTCCGTCTGCTAATGGGGGTTCAGAAAGCAGATGAGGGACGGATCTTAGTCAATCTTAGGGATCTGGCAGAACTGGATCAGCTTTCCTTCTTTCGGAAAATCTACTACCTACCTCAGAAAACCAATCTATTTACAGCTAGTATGGGGGATAATTTGACCTTGTTTGCGCCTTTGGATGAAGTTAAAGCTCGGTCTTGCTTGAAGCAAGTTGGCTTAGCGGACTGGTTTGAACGGCAGGAAAATGGTTTCGACACCCTGCTATCCTCTACCCAGCAATTATCCGGAGGAGAGGAGCGGCGGTTTGATTTGGCGCGTGCCCTTTACCGCGATGCGGAAGTTTTCTTATTTGATGAACCAACGACAGGCCTAGATAACAGAAATGAGGACTTGATAGCGGAGACCTTGTCCAAGATTGAGGGCAAGTTGGTTATCGTCGTGACTCATTCTCAGAATGAAGAATTTTTAGGATTGTTTGATGAGAGACTAGTATTATAGATGGGTAGGTTGGTTTTTGCTTTTGTTATTCCACATTTTTCGGTAAAATAAGGAAAAACATAAAAAGGAGTAAACGCATGGGTTTGTTTTCAGGTTTGATGGGCAATGCCTCACAGATGAATAATGATAAGGTAGAGCAGGAGCTAGAGAATATTTTATTGGCAAATGAACAAGTAGAGATGGCTTTTAGCTTGGTTCGTGACTTGATTGTTTTTACTGACTATCGTTTGATTTTGGTTGACAAGCAAGGAATGTCAGGTAAGAAGGTTTCGTATAAGTCTATTCCTTACCGTTCCATTTCACGTTTTACGGTCGAGACTTCTGGTCATTTTGATTTGGATGCTGAGCTCAAGATTTGGATTTCCTCTGCGGCAGAGCCGGCGGAAACCCTTCAATTCAAGAGTGACAAGAGTGTGATCGCTATTCAGAAAGCCTTGGCCTCTGCAGTTTTGGCAAAATAATCTAATCATAAAATATATTTTTATAGGGAGTAGAAAGTGTATCCGCTTTCTACTTTTTTTGATATACTAAATATAGACCACAAGAGTAGAGGTTTATATGTCACGGATTAGATTGAAAGATTGTTTACTGATTATTCTGGGTGGGATCTTGTATGCCCTTGTCTTGAATATGCTCATCATCCCGCATGAATTTGGAGAGGGAGGTATCACGGGAGTGGCCTTGCTTTTCTACTACACTCTGGGTATGGAAGCAGGAGTAACGAGTTTTATTTTGAATGGTTTCCTTCTGGTCTTAGCCTACCGTTTTTTGAGTAAAGTAAGGGTATTCTACACATTTTTAGCAATAGGTTCTATGTCAGCGACCATGTATTTGACTAGTTTTCTACAGGAGCAGTGGATTCCTCTGATTCCCTCAGCGATAGTAGCTGGACTAGCAACTGGTTTGTCTATGGCCCTTGTCCTTCATGGAAATGGTTCGACAGCAGGCAGCGACATCATTGCCCTATTGTGCAACAAGTATTTCAACTGGAAGATTTCTAGGGTTATTTTGATATTCGATATTCTTGTAGTGACCCCTCTCGCTGTCAAAATTGGTTGGGTCAAATTTATTTGGACCCTGGTCATGGTCTTTCTTATCAGTAAAAGTTTAGATTGGTTTTTAGCTAAATGGAAATAGGATAGAACCTGTATTCACCAGTAAGTACTGGACGGTGGGTATAGGTTTTATTTTTTTTGAATTGGTTTTCCAGATTTTTTTATTTTTAGACTTGACTCTGTATTGTTTACTTGATACAATTAAGACAACAAAACAAAGATACAAAGAGGAGAGTTTTATGAATATGGAAAATGTTTTATTACGAATAGAAAATATGAGTAAAAATTATGGTCAGCAGGCGGCGGTGGATCAGGTATCTTTCGCCATCCAGCGTGGAGAGATTTGTGGTTTAGTTGGACAAAATGGTGCGGGGAAAACAACTCTTATCCGAATCTTGTCAGGGCTGATTTTTCCAACGACGGGTCAGCTGGTCTTTCCAAAACCAGTTAAGATTGGGGCTATTATCGAGTCGCCCACGCTTTACCCCAATCTGTCTGCCTGGGACAATCTCATGTACGCAGCTCTGCAATTGTCCTTAGAAAATCCAACGGAGCGTATCCAACAGGTGCTGGACTTAGTGGGTCTGGGGGATGTGGACCGGAAGAAGAAGGTCAAGAATTTTTCGCTTGGGATGCGGCAGCGGATGTCCATTGCCTTGGCGATTATTGATTTTCCAGAGTTTTTGATTTTGGATGAGCCGATCAATGGTTTGGATCCGTCTGGGATCAAGGAGGTGCGTGACATCATCCTGCGCTTGCGGGATGAGTATGGGATGACGGTCTTGATTTCTAGTCATATCTTGTCGGAGTTGGAACTATTGGCGGATCGCTTTGTGATTATGCACAAGGGCAAGGTTATCCGTGATTTGACCAGGGCTGATTTGGCAGCGGTCGTGGCGAGAAAGCTCTATCTGGATACGGCAGACAATGCTCGTGTGAAGATGTATTTGGAAGAAAAGGGGCTTGCAGTCAGTCTGGAAGAGGCTGGTTTGGTCTTGGATGCGGATGAACATGTTCAATCTCTTATTGATTTGGTTGGTCAATCAGGGGTTGAAATTCTGGAGATTTACCGTCAGGGTCAGCATTTGGAAGAGTATTATTTGGGTTTGTTGAAGTAGGAGGAAATGGAAAATGAATTTGGTGAAAGCGGATTGGTATCGTATTCGTAAGGAAAAATTGTCCTTGGTTAGTCTGGCAATCTTGATCGTCCTCAGTCTGATTTTGGCTTATAGCAGTAGTCAGGAACTGACTGCGGTTGGGGCTGAGGACATTCTGTCTAACTGGACAAATTTGTTGCCACTCTTTTTTGTGGCACCAGCCAAGATTTTCTTTGGGGAGGATTTTCAGTTTCGGACAGTCAATAATAGCCTAGTACGTACCCAGAATCGTTTGAAGATTTTTACTCACAAGTGGTTGTCTAGTGTGGGGCTTTGTGTCTTCTATGTCTTGTTTGCCTATATGCTGACTGGTTTTGCTCGTCAGATGATGAATGGGGCGGCAGACTACGGGGTACTTTTAGAAGGTTTTGTGTATCAGTTGCCCTTTTATATTGTGATTGCTAGTTTTTGTACAATCTTGTTTGTTGTTTTCCCAAAAATTTATCAAGCTTACATGGTGTATATTTTAATTGCCTTCTTATTTGATCAATTATTCATGATGGCGACAGGTATTCTTCTTAAAACGGATTTTTTTGCGGACTTTATGATGTTTTCACAATTATCTGTCGCGGCTGACTTGGAGAACTTGCTCTCTTGGCCATCAATCTTGGCACGGATTTTTAGCTTGGGCTACTTCATCTGCGGTGCTCTGCTATTTTCCAAAAAGGAATTGAAGTAAAATCAAGCAATCTCGCAAGGGATTGCTTTTTATGAAAACGTATTATTTTAATTTTCAAGGTAAAAGCCAACCTTTACGCCTAGAATGTGATATACTAGATAAGTTGCAAGTCTGATACTGGTTAGTTCGCTGCCAGTGGAAATAATTGTTACAAAAAAAGTTAGATAAGGTAGCTTCGCACTGCCTTGTAAAAGAAAGGAAATGCGTTAGGAAACTAGTTCGGGAAGAGCATTCGAACCCGTGCTAAAAACTTCGTGAAAAAGATAGGGAGTGGGACAGAACTAGAAAGCGATAGAGTTCGTCAACAATTTCTCGTTGCAAGTTGTTGAGCTGAAACAGTCTATTCCCAGACTGTTTCACTCCCACCCCCGCATAGCACCAACTGTCTGGGAGACAGTTGGTGGTTGGAGATGAAGCGAACTTTGTTCGCATCAGTCGTAGAGGTCAGATTTGGAGTATGTAATACGAATTGCTGAGATTTGCTTCGCAAATCTTATCTCCAACCTTTAACAGTCTCCCAGACTGTTAAAGCCAATCAACCACTGCGCTGAGATGTTGACTTATAATAAGAATAGTGCTGTTATTCTTTTTCCACTGCGTCAGTCTCCTATTTTCACCTTGTTTTCTTAACGCACTTGGTATCATAATTGAAATTTACAGATTTACAGTTGTCCGAAGACATTTTGCTTGCCGTTGAGAAGGCTGGTTTTGAAACGCCGTCACCTATCCAGGAGCAGACTATTCCGCTTGCTCTGGAAGGAAAAGATGTGATTGGTCAAGCCCAGACGGGTACAGGGAAAACTGCAGCCTTCGGTCTGCCAACCCTCAACAAAATTGACACCAACAATCAAGCAGTTCAAGCCCTGATTATTGCCCCAACACGTGAGTTGGCGGTGCAGAGTCAGGAAGAACTCTTCAAATTTGGTCGTGAAAAGGGTGTGAAAGTCCGCTCTGTTTACGGTGGCTCAAGCATTGAAAAACAAATCAAGGCCCTTCGCTCAGGTGCCCACATCGTTGTTGGCACACCTGGTCGTCTCTTGGACTTGATTAAGAGAAAAGCCCTCAAACTTGACGGTGTTGAAACCCTCATTCTTGACGAGGCAGATGAAATGCTCAACATGGGATTCTTGGACGATATTGAAGCGATTATTGAGCGTGTTCCTGAAAGTCGCCAGACCCTTCTATTTTCTGCGACCATGCCAGAGCCAATCAAACGTATTGGTGTCAAGTTCATGAAAGAGCCTGAGCACGTTAAGATTGCGGCTAAGGAATTGACCAACGTCAACGTAGACCAATACTATATCCGTGTTAAAGAACATGAAAAATTCGACACCATGACTCGTCTTATGGACGTTGACCAGCCTGAATTGTCTATCGTCTTCGGTCGTACTAAGCGCCGTGTCGATGAATTGACTCGTGGTTTGAAACTGCGTGGCTTCCGTGCAGAAGGTATCCACGGAGATTTGGACCAGAACAAGCGCCTCCGTGTCATCCGTGATTTTAAAAATGACCAGATTGACGTTCTTGTTGCGACGGACGTTGCGGCGCGTGGATTGGATATTTCAGGTGTAACGCATGTCTATAACTACGATATTCCACAGGACCCAGAAAGCTATGTGCACCGTATCGGTCGTACAGGTCGTGCGGGTCAATCAGGTCAGTCTATTACCTTTGTTTCGCCAAACGAGATGGGCTACTTGGCAATCATCGAAGATTTGACCAAGAAACGTATGAAAGGTCTCAAGCCTGCAACTGCTCAGGAAGCATTTGAAGCCAAGAAGAAAGTTGCTTTGAAGAAGATTGAGCGCGAAATGGCTGATGAAACCATCCGTAGCAATTTCGATAAGTTCAAGAAAGATGCAATCAAGTTGGCGACTGAATTTACGCCTGAAGAGCTTGCTCTCTACGTACTTAGTCTGACCGTACAAGATCCAGATAGCATGCCAGAAGTTGAAATCGCACGTGAAAAACCACTGCCATTCAAATTTGCTCCTGGACAAGCCAAGGGTAAAGGTGGACGTGGTGGTCGTCGTGACGGTGACCGCAATCGAGACCGTGTAGGACGCCGTGGCGACCGCAATGACCGCAACCGTCGTGATGACAAGTTCAAGCGTGACAACCGCCGTCAGGACAACAAAAAACCACACCAACGTACATCAAGCGAAAAGAAAACAGGCTTTGTGATCCGCAATAAAGGAGAAAGATAAGCAGTATTTGACAGACCATAAAGAGTGGTCTGTTTTTTTGAAATCTATTTAGAAAAATATCAAAATAGTTCTTGACAAACAATAAAAACAGAGTATAATTCTATTTAGAAATATTTCTAAATACTGAAGATGAATTTTTTACGGTCTCATTTCTATTCATGAGCATACTCCATTTCTCATCGATTTTATAGGTTTAGGAGGGATTAAAATGATTGTTGAATTGAATGGAATTCAGAAAACAATTGGTTCAAAAAGTATTATTAATAATGTTTCTATAAAAATTGAGCGAGGTCAGGTCTTTGCATTACTTGGACCAAATGGTGCTGGAAAAACGACCTTAATGCGAATTATTTTAGGGTTATTACATCCTGATAAGGGATCGGTTAAACTATTTGATACGATACTGACGGAAAAATCAAGAACAGAGTTGTTGCAACGTATTGGTGTTCAAAATGATGGAAATCTCTACGAAAACCTAACTGTTCAGGAGAACCTGGCTATTTGGGGAGAAATTTATGGTATGGACAATAGTCAGATTGACTCTAGAATAAGTATTTTAAAAAAGTTATTTCGGTTAGATCAGTATCTAGACATGGTTGTAGGGAGTCTTAGTAAAGGGAACAGACAAAAAGTTATGCTCGCTAGAGCTATGTTGCATAATCCAGAAGTATTGATATTGGATGAACCTACGACAGGTTTGGATCCAGAGGCAATTGATGAATTTTATAGTTTTATCAAACAGCTGAAAAAAGAAGGTATTACAATTATTATGTGCACTCACTATCTTTATGGAATGGATGGAGTGGTAG
Source organism: Streptococcus sp. 2022WUSS037 (assembly GCF_044427225.1). Classification (NCBI taxonomy): domain Bacteria; kingdom Bacillati; phylum Bacillota; class Bacilli; order Lactobacillales; family Streptococcaceae; genus Streptococcus; species Streptococcus sp. 2022WUSS037. Next base: position 67,652 of record NZ_JAOTGJ010000009.1, read on the forward strand.
ATAGTATAGGTATCCTAAAAAACGGTTGTATCTTGCAAAGTGGTGACTTAGATGCACTTCGAAAACCAGATAATATAGTCCAATTTCAAGGGCATTTTCATCCAAATGACTTGGAAGAACTGTCCTATCTTGGGGCTATATTGAAATGTTCAAATACTGAGTTCCATATTAAGGTAAATAGGATTGACAGCATACCAGAAATTGTAAAAAAATTATCAGCTAAAGAAAATGCTATTTACGGTATTCATCAGGAAACCGAATCTTTAAAAGATATATACTTTAGAATTGTTGGAGGTACTCATCATGAAGAGCTATCAAATTAAAGTAATTGTTAAAAAAGATTTAATTGAGTTACTAAAAGATAAGGGATTGTTATTGAGTCTGTTCCTTCCTCCGATTATTATTAGCATATTGCTTCCCTCTCTGATATTGGTCTTTGGTGCTAATGGAGGTGTCACCACTAGTATTGCTGGATTAAGTGATTTTTTAGAACACTTTCAAATTTTAAAGTATCCAAGCTATGTGACTTCTGCAAACTTACCATATTATGCTATTTTTACCTATTTCTTTTTACCGTTATTCATGTTGGTTCCAATCATGGCTTCTTCCATATTGGCAGTAAGTAGTCTTATTGGTGAGAAGGAGAACAAGACCATGGAGGGGGTGTTATATACTCCCTTATCTCCTAAGAACTTAATTTTGGGCAAGGCTCTTGCATGTGCAATACCAGCATTTTTAGTAACGATTACGTCAGTTATCATCTATTCAACGATGGTTAATACATTAGGTTGGAGCAACTTTGGGCATATTATCTTACCGAATCTTACTTGGTTGTTAGTTGTTTTCGTCATTTCTCCATTACTTATCTCATTGTCAATTCTGCTCATTATTGGAAGTTCACAATATTTCAAAAATAGCAAATCTGCACAAGGAATTGCGATGTTAATAGTGTTTCCTATTTTAGGGATGCTGATATCCCAATCGTCAGGAGTTTTAATATTAGGAATTTTTGAAACGATTGTTTTCATAGCCATCTTACTGTTCGTAGTAATTGTGACGTTTACTGTTGTCGTTAAGAGATTTAATTTTGAAAAATTTATTTTGAATAATTAATAATGTTTAAACTGAAGAAGTAGCTTTCTATAGTAAAATGAAACAAAAACAGTACATTTGTGGTATAATGTATTTATGGCATATTCATTAGATTTTCGTAAAAAAGTTCTCGCATACTGTGAGAAAACGGGCAGTATTACTGAAGCATCTGTTAT
>NZ_JAOTGJ010000010.1:0-67153 GCF_044427225.1 Streptococcus sp. 2022WUSS037
ATAACAGATGCTTCAGTAATACTGCCCGTTTTCTCACAGTATGCGAGAACTTTTTTACGAAAATCTAATGAATATGCCATAAATACATTATACCACAAATGTACTGTTTTTGTTTCATTTTACTATAACAGTCTTAGCCTTAGCTTTTTTGAAACCTATCTTGGTCTTAATGCAAACACCTGTGAGTATCATCGACCACTCCCATGCCTTTCTAACGGCCATGTTTGGAGGATTGACCTTTACTATTTTTTATAATTTCCTGTCTTCAGCCCTACGCAGTCTCGGAAACTCTAAAACACCTCTACTGGCTCTAGTTATCGCTTGTTTTATCAATATCGGTCTGGATTTTTTCTTTATCTTAGTCATGAACTGGGGCGTTTTCGGAGCTGGCTTTGCAACTATCCTTGCCCAAGCCTGTTCGGTCCTCTTTCTTATTTTTTACATTATCCACAAGGTACCTCACTATCATATCGGACTAGCTGATTTAAAATTGGATAGAGGTAATCTCAAGAAACATGCCCAGCTTGCTTTTCCAATGGGATTTCAAGCCAGTATTATCGCCATCGGAGCCATGACCTTGCAGTTTATGGTCAACCAACTAGGGACAGACGCAATCGCCGCCCAGGCCATTGCCCTTCGTACTGACCAGTTGGCTATGCTGCCCATGGTCAATCTGGGCTTGGCTATCGCAACCTTTACTGCTCAGAACTACGGTGCTAAACTCTACGATCGAATCCGAGAAGGGGTTCGCCACTCCCTATTTCTGAACATTGTTTGGGCTATTGTATTTGCGGTCATTCTCATCTTGGGCAATCGCTTCTTCTCTGGTCTCTTTCTGCCAAATGCCAGTCAAACAGTGCTGGACTTGGCTCTTGTTTACTACATCATTAACGGCTCTTGTTACTGGATTGTTGCTTCCCTCTTTATTCTTCGTAGCTTTATTCAGGGACTTGGCAAGGGCTTTATCCCAACACTAGCAGGCTTTGGAGAATTGATTTTCCGAGCAGCAGTCGCCATCATCGGCATGCAGTATTTCGGTTTTTATGGGACTGCCGCCGCAAACCCTGCTGCCTGGATCGGAAGTATCATCGTTCTGATTCCAAGTTCCATCATCTTTATGAAAAAATTAAAAGCTGGACAAAGTATTTAGAAAAGAAAACGCTGGGCTCAAGCCCAGCACACTTCTCAGAGTTCGTGTCAACATCTCAGCGCAGTGGTTGATTGGCAGATTTGTTCGTGTTTCACACTCCAAATCTGACCTAATCAACTGTGCGGGGGTGGGAAGACGAACTCTTTTTTAGACTAGTCGAGTTCTTTCCCACTCCCAAAATAATATTTCCTTAGGAATTGGATATGAAGGAGATTCCAAAGCATAGCATAGCTAATCGCCACTACAAAAGCTATGCCATATTGCCAATTAAATTCCATCACAAGGCTGACAAAAAGGATGATTCCAAGAAGGAACAATAACAAACTACTTGTCTTTTTCTTATCCCACTTAAAATAGGCTAACAAGGGTTGGTCAGGACAAGCTCGCACTTCCTTGAACTGTTTGAAACTAGCTCCAAGACTGGCTCCTGCCACCCCTATAATTGCACCACAATAATAGTGAGGAAGGACGTAGACCGACAAATAAGCGACCGTAACATAGGCAAGCACCAACAAGGCATACATCAGTTTTTTCATGACAAATCCTCCTGAATCTATTTATCTATATCTATTTTATCATTTACAAACTAAGCAAACAAGTAAATACATGTTCTCAAAAGCACAAAAAAGACTAGAAAACCTAGTCTTTCCTTGTTTATTATCATTTATTCTTAGGAATTTGGATCATCCAAACTACGGCCATGCAAGCCCTTTTCACGTTGGACTTGACGGAGTTTCTCTGGCGTCACGTCATTACCATCTTCATCAACCAGTTTAATCCCCTCAATATGATGACGGATTGCTCGACGATACCCCTCAATATATTCTTCCCTTAGCTGAGCCTGTTCAACTTTTTCCTCTGATGTCAAGGTACCAGCTTTTTTCTTTTTAGCTAATTCATTGATCCGATCGATTTTTGCTTGTTCCATGTTTGCCTCCTACTTACTGTTCAAGAGATTGAAGACTGCTACTACAGCAGCCTTATCCGCCAAGGCTTTCAAGAGAGCCAAACGGTTGGCTTTAACCGCCGCGTCGTCTACCATGACCATGGTATTGTCGAAGAAGGCTGCGATGACTGGGCTGAGAGCAAAGAGCTTGTCCAAGTTGCCCGCCATATCTTCTGTCAACTCCAAGTTCGCCACTGCAGCTGCAAGGGCTTTTTCCTGGTCATTTTCAAAGAGGGCCTCGTCAATCACTGTTGCCTCCGCCTTTTCAGCCAAGTTGAAGACCCGTGACAAGTTTTCCACGGCTTCCTTATAGTCAGCCTCTTTTGATTTTTGGAAAATAGCAGAGCTGGCTGCCAGTTGTAGTCTAACCACAAAGGTTGAGCTAGCCAGCACGGCCTCACGGATGTCTTTCGGAATGCTCTTATCCATCATCTTCTCTACACGAGCACGGATAAAGTCCATCACAGCTGGCTGGTTGTCATAGGTCATGCTGGCAAAGTTCAAGCTGTAGAGCTCCGCAATCAACTGATCCAATGGAATTTCCCAACCAAATGCTTCCAAGATTCGCACGATACCCTGTGTTGCACGACGAAGAGCATAAGGGTCGTTTGAGCCTGATGGAATCAAACCAACCGAGAAGAAGGATAGGAGGGTGTCAAATTTATCAGCCAGTGCCAAGACCGCACCGACCTTGCTCTCAGGCAATTCGCCTTCTGCTGAGTTTGGCAAGTAGTGCTCACGGATTGCTGCTGCCACCGCAGGTTTTTCTCCTGCAAGAAGGGCATACTTCTCACCCATAATCCCTTGCAATTCATCAAACTCGCCAACCATACCTGTCAAGAGGTCAAACTTGTAGATGTCCGCCGCACGTGCCACATCCGCTTTTTCATCCGCAGACAAGCCTGCCAAGTCAGCCAGTTTTTCTGCGATGACTTTGGTGCGTTCCATGTGCTCGTAAAGTGAGCCGATTTTCTCATGGAAGGTCACGACTTTGAGGCGTTCTACCAAGTCAGCAATCTTGAGTTTTTGGTCTTCACGCCAGAAAAACTCACCGTCTTCCAAACGTGCCACCAAGACTTTTTCATTTCCCTTGATGACATTGTCAAGGTATTGGTCGTTACCGTTGCGGACGGAAATGAAGTTTGGCAAGAGTTTGCCAGCCTTATCACGCACCACGAAGTAACGTTGGTGATTTTTCATGGAAGTCACCAAGACTTCTTCTGGCACTTCCAAGTACTTGGTATCAAAGGAGCCCATAAAAGCAGTTGGGTACTCGACCAAGTTAAGAACTTCATTGAGCAGGTCTTGGTCAATCTCAACGGTCACATTATGTTTGTCCTCGATGGCCTTAATTTGCTCGACGATCATATTTTGACGCTCTGCGGGATCTGTAATTACAAACTGTGCACGCAAGTCTGCCTCGTAAGAATCTGCACTTGCAATCTCGGTTTCATTGCCAAGGAAACGATGACCACGGCTGATGCGAGCTGACGAAATGTCCAAGAAATCCATATCCAATGCCTCGTCGTCCAAGAGAACGGTCAACGTGTGGACAGGGCGGATGTAGGCGAATTTGTTGGATGCCCAGTTCATGCTGACTGGGAAGGTCATAGCTTTCAAGACCTCTGGAATGCCCGCCAAAACTGCCTTAGCTGGCTGACCAGCTTCGTGTTTGGTCACGTAGACATACTCTTCCCCCTTGATCTCGCGGAATTCGATGTCAGCAGTCGTCAGACCTTTGCCACGGACAAAACCTTCTGCCGCCTTGGTGAAGTTTCCGTCTGCGTCCAAGGCAATCTTCTTAGCAGGCCCCTTGAAATCTTCGGTCAGGTCTGTCTGCTGGTCCGCTAAACCACGCACTCGAACAGCCAAACGGCGTGGCGTTGAAAAGACATCAATGCTATCAAAAGCCAAGCGATTGTCTGTCAAAAAAGTCGCCATGCGGTCACGCAACTGGTGCATAGCTGGGGTTACGATGTAAGCAGGAATTTCTTCCAAGCCAAGTTCAACAAGTAAATTCTTTGTCATTATTCTGCGTCCTCCTTCAACAATTCTGCTCGTGTTGCTTCGTCTAAAAGTGGGAAGCCGAGTTTCTTCCGCTCTGCCACAAAGGTTTTGGCAACGACACGAGCAAGCTTACGGATACGGGCAATGTAGCCTGCACGCTCGGTTACAGACACAGCTCCACGGGCGTCGAGCAGGTTAAAGGTATGAGAGCATTTGAGCACATAGTCAAAGGCTGGGTGAACCAAACCCTCTTCCAAAGCCCGCTCTGCTTCTTTTTCAAACTTGGTAAAGTTTTCAAGCAGCATATCCTGGTCTGATACTTCAAAGGAGTATTTTGAGTGCTCGTACTCCGGCTGGATGAAGATTTCACCGTATTTAACACCGTCAGCCCACTCAATATCATAAACGGAGTCAACCTCTTGGATATAGGAAGCCAAACGCTCCAAACCGTAGGTTACCTCAGCTGTGACAGGACCTGTCGCCAAACCACCAACCTGTTGGAAGTAGGTAAACTGCGTGATTTCCATACCGTCCAACCAAACTTCCCAGCCCAGACCAGCTGAACCTGTTGACGGATTTTCCCAGTTATCCTCAACGAAACGAATGTCGTGTTCCAAAGGATTGATGCCCAAACGCTCCAAAGATTCCAAGTAAAGTTCTTGGATGTTAGAAGGCGACGGTTTCATAACCACCTGGAATTGGTGGTGTTGGTAGAGACGGTTTGGGTTTTCCCCGTAACGACCGTCTGCAGGACGACGACTTGGCTCAACATAAGCCGCATTCCAAGGCTCAGGACCGATGGCACGTAAGAAAGTGTAAGGGCTCATAGTACCCGCACCCTTTTCCGTATCATAAGCCTGCATGAGCAAGCAGCCCTGCTCATTCCAAAATTGTTGTAAGGTTAAAATGATTTCTTGAAAAGTCAACTTTTTTGACATAATATCCTCTTTCTATTTTAAATGTTCTTGCGACGTGAGCCTTCCTAGCCGATACCGCTAGGAAAGGCGAACTAGTACAGCGTCTAGCTCAGTCGCCCTAGCGATGAGCGTGTGGCAATTCGACTGAAAGGAGACTATGCCACTGACGCTGTGGAAAGTAAGTTTTTTTGACATAACATCCTCTTTCTATTTATATTTCAAAATTGCTAGTTCTCCACACTAGGTACGGTTTCCACAAAAACAACCTGCTCTGCTTTGTCCATGTAGGAACAGGTCATGGCTTCTAGGTCGATGACCCACTTGTAAATGCCTGCTTCTGCTGTTTCCTGGCAGAAGGTTGGAAAATCTGTTTGCCCAGCCTGATGATTGCGTAAGATAGTCACAAACTGGTCCAGATTAGCTTGGTCCGAAACAGGTATCGTCACTTGATAGTCCCGCTTTTCCAGAGTCTGCCCTGCTTGTGAGCGATAGGTAACCTGTCCAGACTGGATATCCACAGTATTTTCCACCATACCCAAGTCCTTAAAATAGGCAATCAGTATGGGAAAATCAGGCCCAGTAAACTGTTCATGACCGCGATTGATATTTTCTAAGGTGAACATTGGTCTCCTTTCTTTATAGTAGCTGTCTTTCACCTTGAGATAAAAAACAAGAAATACTCGGTCGGCAGACAAAAAGAACCACATTCTCTTCCCCTGTCAACAGACATAGGGGCGTTGAGAACGCGGTTCCACCCTAATTTATTACTTCATTTGTATGATTCTGATTGAGTCGGACATGGTCACGACCGGGAAAGCGCCAATTATTTCAAGACTGGCTTGGCTTTCACTCTCCCAAGCTCGCTAGACAGGCTTTTGAAACAACCTTCTTTCATGCTTAGTATTGTAGCAGAAAAATCAGCATTTGTCTAGAAAGACCACTATTTATCCGAATACAATCTCGCTAACAAATCCTACAAGGCTATTGCAGGCGTATCGCAATCTAGTAGATATTTTTCTGGTACTACTCCCAAGAATTTTTCTGCTTGTTGACTGATAAAATCAAGGGCATTTTCCAAATCTTCTATTCTATCAGAATTGACCAACTCCATGACCAAGAAAGCATTTTTTGTTTCATCCGTAATCATGGTTCGCTCACCATCGCGCCAATTGAAACAGCGACAAACGGCTCCTTTATCATCCTTATAACATACCTCACCTGGCAAGGTTGGTTGATTGACCTCATCTCCAATCAGATAGAACTCATCTCCACCCTCGGTAACTGTTAAATGTAAATCGCCTACAAAAGTATCTATATCTTCCGCACCACATGGAAGACCGAAATGCAAACTTGCTGCATTATAAATATCCACTAAGGGCGAGATTGTCGAAACTGGACGGTCACTAGCAGAACGCTTCAAAAGTGCTTCAATACTAGAACGTGCACCTTTTTTTGTTTTGAATTTTTGATAAGCTTGGCGATACGTTTGGATGACTTCATTTTCACTAAAAGTATCTTCTGTGAGAAATTTCTGGGCAATTTCATTACTTTCTTCCAGTAGTTTCACTAAATCTTCTGGTGATTCTGATGGCGTTTTATAACCCTTCAATAATAGAACTCCAATTTTAGCGTCTGGAAATAGATTCCAAAAAGATGAATCAACAACAAATTGTGACATATTCTTACTCCTTTTATACAAAATCAGCACCCTATGAACATCTTCAATGACCTAACGATGTTCATAAAATGCTGATGCATGACTACCCGGTGGCAGTAAATATTTGGTTGCTTTCATTATAAAGAATCACTAAAAGAATGTCAAATATTATCTCAAAATTAGGAAATCTATCCTGAGGTTACCCATCATACAGTTAAAATTTATCCACAAAATTATCTTTATTGATGCGAACGTTTAAGAACATATAAAATGCCGAAAGGAGCGCACACAAAATCAAAACAAACCCAACTGGTTTTAATTCCGGAACGTCATAATTTGCCAAAGCCACTACAGGAATACTCAAAATAATGTAGGGAATTAGCATGGTTGACCCTGCAGCAACATCTACTAAATCTTTGTCAGGCTCCTCAACAAACCAAAGGAATGGTAAAAATAAACGAAGCCGTTTTGCTCTCTCTGTAAATTCTAAAATTGGTCGAATAAATAGTGTCAGCAACTTGTATCCAGCAAAAGCAACCAAACGATACCACCATAAAAAGACAAGTGCAAGAAAGAGACCAATTAGCCAGGTCCAAATATCAAAACTATCCTCCTTACAACTTTTTGGTGCAAACAAATTCGCCAAGATAACCCCCACTCCTATTTGCGGAACAAGACTGACCCAGGTATCTAAATTAGGATTATCATATCCAATTTTTATATACTCTAAGCCATCGTAATAATAGACATTATTGTTCAAATCAATGTAGGTTCCTTCTTTATAGGGCTGAAGTTCACCTATATTTTTCTTAGCATATTCGTTTGCTGTTTTACGGAATACCATATCCCCTTACCTCCATTTCTATTTTTTTAATACATTGTAAATGGTATTAAATGTAGTCATCTGTTGAATTTGTTCTGCTCGCTGTAGTGTGGCTGCTTGTTGGCGCAACAGTTGGTCATATTGACTTTCTTGATGATACAGATTTAGAGCTTCCTGTAAGGTATTGACACGCCCCTCATTGACATAACCAAGCATTGTTTCAAAAAAGAATGAAGAACTATGTTGCCCCTGTTGCATAATCAATGGATGTTCCTGAGCTTTATGATAGTGCCAACTTTTACACTCTTTTACTTCCTCAAGCCTTTGTTTAATCACTGCACTATCTTCTTGCTTCTTCTGACGCATTCTATTTGCAAAAATACCGATAATAGCTGACAAGAAAAAGAATGTCAAACTCCTTTGAAAATAGCCAGCCCTATCATTACCGAAAACCAATTCACCAATAGCGAAGAAGAGGGTCAAACCAAGAATCCACCACATCCAATTCCCCTTTTTTTCCCTGTTAGACCAGGCAATAAGCACCTCATTTTCCCAATGCAGAGTTGATTCCCATCTACTCATCAAAATTGCTGCATCATAAAGATACCACTTCAATTCATTCACATTGAATTTTTCAAAGAAACCTATTCCGTAAACAGAACGGTACCATTCCTCAGAGGTCATCACTTGGCTAGTCAGATGCCGAACCCTTTCAAGAGTTCCTGCGTTCTCGCCTAATTCACCAACGGCTTTCTCATCTTCCGGCGAGAATACTATTTTATTCATTAGGTAATGCTCGTAAGTTGGGGCATCTTTAGCCGCTTCACTCTTGTAACCGTCGGGAATATCGTAATAACGATACTCTTCAATAATCCTATTTTTCTTTTGCAAATTCTCTGCCTTAAATTGTTCGATTAGTTGCAAATCTTCTTGATCTAGAAACGTTGCCATTTTTACCTCCAAAATCCATCTCTTTTCAATCCATTTATGAGTGTAATATCTACATCAATAAATATCCTCTGACATATGTACTATTTAGAAATAGCAATATAAGTGACTATCACCAATTCTAATAGCCTGATGATTGCCGCATTTCGGACACATATATTCTCGCTATTTTTGGCTTTTTAGAAAGGCTTGGCTGTAAAGTCAAGCCTTGTTATACTAGTATAACAAGAAATTTGTCAAGTATTTTGCATCAAAAAAGAGGACCAATTTGTCCTCTCAAAACATAACTTATCTATGACTAATCTTTCTGGTCAAGAAATCACCAATAAACTGAATGGCAAAGATGATAACCAAAATCAAAAATGTTGCAAGGAAGGTCACATCATCATTGTAACGCAAGTAACCATATGAAAGGGCAACCTGTCCCAAACCACCTGCTCCGATAGCTCCAGCCATGGCTGTATAGCCGACCAGAGAAACCAGGGCAAAGGTCGTCACCCGAATCAAGTCAGGCAGACCCTCACGCAGATAGACAAGGACAATATCCCAGAAAGTCGCTCCTGAAGCCTGAGCGGCCTCAATGACACCGCGGTCCAATTCTGACAAGACCACCTCAACCTGACGAGCAAAGAAAGGGAAGACTGAAAGTGCAAGAGGAACCAAAGCTGCCTCCGTACCAATCGTTTTTCCAACAATAATTTTTGTCAAAGGAGCAATGGCCGCCAACAAAATAATGAAAGGAATGGCACGGAAGATCGAAGCCACCTTATCCAAAATCCAATAAACCGTCTTATTTTCAATGACACCCCGAGGACCAGTCAATACCAAGAACAAACCAGATACCAAGCCCATAAAGCCACCAAAAGCAAAGGAAACAAAGGTCATATAGAGGGTCAAATTAAAATGTGTTAACCAACCTGTCTGACCATCCCAGCCCAATTTATAAATATCTGGAAAATTCGTTTGAATCCATTCTAACATCTAGTTTGCTCCTTTCAAAATTGTCACTTCCACACGCGCCTCCGTCACTGCCTCAATCGCACGGTGCAACTGACCAGGCTCGCCAGAGAGAATAACTACCATCTCACCGACTGGCGTATGGTCCAAAATCTCAATATTTCCATACAAAATATTGGCAGATACTTGATAAAATTTGTACAAATCATTGACAATAGCTGTATCCGTATTGGAACCAGCATACTTGAGTTGCACCAAAATACTGTTCTCAGGCAAATTCTGAACAATATCCTGCTGGTAAATTTTCACTAAGGCCTCATCAATTCCTGTTGCTGTTTTGATGAAATCCTGTGTCAATTCTTCTTTTGGATGAGAGAAGATTTCTAAAACTGAACCCTCTTCGATCAAGCGACCATCCTGCATAACAGCCACACGGTTACAAATGTCTTTTACAATCTGCATCTCGTGGGTAATCATGACAATGGTCAAGCCTAGTTTTTCATTCAACTCCTGCAAGAGTGCCAAAATCTGCTTAGTCGTTTTCGGATCCAAGGCTGAAGTCGACTCGTCAGAAATCAAGATTTTAGGGTCATTGGCCAAGGCACGAGCAATGGCAACACGTTGTTTTTGACCACCAGACAACTGAGCTGGATAGTTTTCAGCACGATCAGAAAGACCAACCAAGTCCAACAACTTAGCAACTTTTTCTTTCTTCTCTTCCTTGCTCAAGCCAGAATGCTTGAGGGCAAAGGCTACGTTTTCTTCTGCTGTCATCTGAGCCATCAGGTTGAAATGCTGGAAAATCATTCCAATCTCACGACGTTTGCTTCGCAGTTGAGCAGGGGTAAGCGTGACCCGATCCCCCTCATAAATCACATCCTCATCAATGGTAATTTTACCTGCTGTAGGAACCTGCAACAAATTGATGACGCGGACAAGGGTAGATTTCCCAGCACCCGAATAACCTACGATACCGTAAATATCCCCTTGATTGATATGGATAGTCACATCCTTTACCGCTTCGATGGTGCGTTTTTTCTGCTGGAAAGTTACATCAATATTATCTAGCTTAATCATTTCCTTACTCATAACTTGCAATTAACTCCTCTACTAATTCAACATGGCTATAGTAGTCAGCGATGCTGACATTTTCATCACCTGCATGGTCACGGCTATTGGCATTTCCTAGACCAAATCCTGCAATCGGCACACCTAGAGCATGAAAGACGGTGTGCATAGGGCCTGTTCCCGGTGATGTCGGCAAGACAGCAACTCCTTCTGGCGTCAATTTTTTAGCCAATTCAATCACATTGACAATGGCAGGATGGGACATATCACTTCGGTAGCTCATTTCCCCCAAAGTAAAGATAACCTCAACTTTGTCAAATCCGTGCTTGTTCAAATGCTGGCGAATCTTGTCCAAAACATCGTGTGGCTCCAAACCAGGCACCAGACGAACTTCCATTTTTGCAGAAGCCTGAGCTGGAATAATGGTCTTAACACCTTGACCAAGATAGCCAGTTGACAAGCCTTCAATGGTAATAGATGGCTCAAAATACAGACGCTTCAGAAATTCACGACGGTCTTCTACCAAGGTTGGTAGGGTCAAGCCATAAATGTCTTTCATAGACTGACTGGTTGCTAGTGCAAATTCCTCCACCAAGGCCAATTCACGCTCATTTGGCTCTTGCACCTGCTCGTAAATGCCCTCTACTAGAATTCGCCCATCTGCAGCCCGCATGGATTGAAGCGCTGATAATAAATACCAGCTTGCCGAATCAATGACACCACCATAGGAAGAATGAATATCCAAGTCAGCTGATTTGACCTGAAGATCAAAGGTCACAATTCCTTTATTTCCCCCAGCAATTTCTAGCTGATGTAGGCTATTGCGATGCCCCTGCTCCCAGACAAGTAAATCAGCACCGAGCAAATGTTCTTTATATTTTGAAAGGTATTTGTCCAAGTCGACAGAAGCTGACTCTTCTGCCCCTTCCATAATAAAAATCACATTGACTGGTAAATGGCCATTCTGTCTAGACTGATATTTTTTCAAGGCTGACAGACGAGCTGTAATATGCCCCTTATCATCGTCCACCCCGCGACCATAGATATAGCCATCGGAAATGGTCAATTCAAAGGGGTTCCCCTTCTCCCAGACCTGATCGGCATCTGCTGGCACTGTATCGTAGTGGTTATAGAAAATCAAAGTTTTGGCATTTGGGACTGTCGCTGTAAACTTAGCCATGACAAAGGGTGCTGCATAACTATCATCCAAAACAACCTCTGCACCAGCTTCTTCAAACATCTCTTTCAAGTAAGTCGCTACATCCAAGAGACCAATCTGCTGAGCAAAAATAGATTTCTTTGAAATCAAGACCTTCAACTTTTCAAAATAGTGCTGAATAATCGAATCTTGTTCAAAGGCTTGAATTTTACTATCTGCCATACTTCCTCCTCATACTCAATGAAAAATCAAGCAAATCTTCTAACCAAAATCAAAAATTTCTCGCATTTCTAACTCTGGTTAAGAGATTTTTCTTACCTCTATAAAAACAGATAGAGGGCTGAACAATTCTGTCCAGTCCTCAACCTATTTACATTTTACCAAACTGGCTCATCCATACCGTCTGAAGTCTCTTCAATAACTTTTTTCACTTCATCCGTGTGGTATGCTTCAATAATTTTCTTAATCGCTGCTGCTTGCTCTGATTTTTCCCAATCGCTACGAGCTGCAATCAAGTTGTACCACTGTTTTGAATTTTCATCTTTTTGCTCTTTGTAAAGGGCATTTTTGTAATCCAAACCAGCTTCCAACACAAATGTGTTGTTTACAACTGCTGCATCAACTGAGCTAAGTGAACTTGCTGTTTGGCTTGCATCCAACTCAGTAATTTTCAAGTTTTTCTTGTTTTCAGTAATGTCAGCAATAGTTGCCAATTCTGTACCAGATACACCAACCTTGATCAAACCAGCTGCTTGAAGAAGGTAAAGAGCACGACTTTCGTTTGTTGGGTCATTTGGAACCGCAATTTCTGCACCATCTGGAATTTCTTCCACTTTAGTGTACTTGTTTTTTCCATCAGCTGTACCTGAGTAAAGACGGATTGGTGCGATATAAGTATCCGCAATAGCAACCAAGTCCTCACCATTTTCTTCATTCCAGTTGTTCAAGAAGTTGTAGTGCTGGAAGGCGTTGATGTCTACCTCATTTTCAGCTACTGCCTTGTTTGGTTGTGAATAGTCTGTAAATTGAGTGAATTCCAACTTCACTTCATCACCAAGAATTTTTTGAACTTTATCCCAACGAGCTTGCTCAGAATCGCTCAAACTCATCACACCCACACGAACAGTTGTTGCTGAAGAATCGGATGAAGAGCTAGAAGACGAGCTACCACATGCAGCAAGTACACCTACTGATAAAGCAGCTGTTGCCAAACTAAACAATTTTTTTAATTTCATAAAATGATCTCCTTAAATTAGAACTGTATCTATCTTAACACAGAATTTTCTTTCTGACTAATTGACTTTTTTTATAGAAAGTTATAACTTTTCGTTATAACAAATACCCTTGCAATTATAAGAATTGACAATAAAAAGAGGGAAGCCCCTCTTTAAAACACATCGACTAGATACTGAAATAAGTTTCTATGCTGTTTGCAGTCATTGTATAGAAATTCTGGATGCCATTGAAGCCCAAACAGGGCCTGCTTGCCCTTGCTTTCATAGGCCTCAATCGTACCGTCTCTCGGATCCAGACCAGTTGCCACCAAACCAGGTGCCAAATCTTTGATCCGCTGATGATGGAAGGAATTAATCGAACTTCCCTGAGCAAATAATTGACTGACACGACTTTTTGGCTTGACCTGCAAACGATGTGAAGTCCCTTCAATTCCGTCTTGCCAATGATCCACCACTTCCTGCTCCAAGCTACCACCAAGTGCGACATTGAGCAACTGCATGCCACGGCAGACCGCAAAAATCGGTTTCCCTTGGCGGAGTGCTTCTTTAATCAAAGCCAATTCAAATTCGTCACGCTCCAATAGGTAATCATCACTATCAATTAAACGTTCTTGCCCATACAGACTTGGGTCAACATGCTGACCACCTGATAAAATCAACTTATCAATCATGCCGATATAGTCTTTGGCTAAATCCGGAGTTCCCATCGGGATGACCATTGGAACACCACCTGCCTGACGAACACTATCTGCCAATTCACGTGCAACTGTCACGTAAACCCGACCAGATTTTGTTGGAAATTCTTGTTCATTTCCTGAAATTCCAATAATGACTTTTCCCATAAGAAACTCCTTTCTGTGATTTTTTACATTGTAACACGATGGACTAGCCCTGTCTAATATAGAAGTTTTATGGGCCGATAAAAATTATCTATCAGTGGCCTGTAATACGAAATGGTCACCGCTGATTTCTTTCCATTCGCCTTCCGTAATGAAATCCTTTAGGAGCCCTGTTTGTGACAACTCTTGCAATTACGCTCTTGCCTGATGAGGATCTAAACTTAAATTGGATTGCAAAAGATAGCGGGTGTAGGGATGCTGGGGATTTTGAAAAATATCCTGCGCAGGTCCAATTTCAACCAAACTACCCTTGTACATGACCGCAATCCTATCAGCAAAATGCCGCACCAAATTTAGATCATGAGAAATGAAAAGATAGGTTAAACCTAAATCCTCTTGAAGCTGGTTAAGCAAATCTAATATGGTTGCCTGAATCGAAACATCCAGAGCAGAAGTCGGTTCGTCACACACAATAAATTGCGGATGAGATACAACTGCCCGAGCGATTCCAATACGCTGACGTTGACCTCCACTAAAAGATTTTGGACGTTTATGTACAGCATCCCCCTGTATACCTACCCTTTCCAACATTGCTAAAGCCCTCTCTTCTGCCTCCTTCTTCGGTAGCAAATAAAGCGGTTCTTTGACAAGTTCTAAAGCTGATAAATAAGGATTGAGGGAGGAGTAAGGATCCTGATAGATCACCTGAAGCGCTTGATTGTTTAGTTCCTCAGCTGTCAAACCAGGAAAGTCTACCTGTCCCTGACTTGCTTTTTCCAGTCCCAAAACAATTTTAGCCAGTGTCGATTTACCACTGCCAGATTCTCCAACCAGACCGAGTGTCTCACCTTTATAAATGGACAAATCAACCCCATTTAAAGCATCGACGCGTTGTTCTTGACCTAACCAATTCTTCTTGGAATAGGTCTTTCTCACATCTGAAACTTGTACCAATACTTCTTTAGCCATTTTTCTCCTCCTTTCTCACCCAGTGTTCTGGACCAATTTGAACCAACTGACTAGCATCGCGATCAGCTGGTACAGAACCTTGACTTGCTTCTAAACGGGCCGCCTTCAACAAAGCTTGCGTATAGGGATGCAAAGACTGGGCAAAAATCGTATCAACTGGTGCATGTTCCACCACTAGACCGTTTCTCATCACATAGACCTGATCACAAATACCAGCAATGACACTAAAATCGTGGCTCACAATGACAACTGTCAACCCTAATTGCTCTTGCAATTCTTTCAGCAAAGCCAAGATTTGAGCTTGAATTGTCACATCTAATGCAGTTGTCGGTTCATCAGCAATTAACATGTCTGGCTTGGTCAATAAGGCCATGGCAATCATGATCCTTTGACGCATCCCTCCTGAAAACTCAAAAGGAAACTGTTTGAGTCGAAGTTCTGGATCAGAAATTCCCACCTTATCCAACATCTCTAAAATGGCCATTTCCCGCTCTTCCTTGGTCAATGTCGGCTGAAAACGACGAAGAACTTCCCGTAAATGAAAACCAACGGTCCGTAATGGATTCAAAGAGGTCATTGGATCTTGAAAAATCATAGACAAAGGCAAAACCTTTGGATTACCAACTTGCTTCCCATCCATTTCAAATCGATCATAGCTTGCTTCCAAACCTTTTGGTAAAATCCCCATCAAGGATTTCATTGTCAAACTCTTACCCGAACCAGATTCTCCAACAATTCCAACAATTTTTCCTTTGGGAATGGAGAGATCAATTCCTTTGACGAGAGTAGTTTGTTCTTTACTTTTTTGATTGATAACGGTGAGGTTACTGATTTCTACCAAGTGCTTTGACATTAGTACACCTCTCTTTCAAGGCAATCACGTATGAGATCACCGATATTATTAAATGAATAAATGGTCAATAGGATAAAAAGTCCCGGTAAGATCGCCATATGGGGAGAACTCTGTAAGGTCGACTGGGCGTTTTGCAAAAGGCTGCCCCAAGATGCTAAGGGCTGTTGAATCCCCATCCCTAAGAAACTAAGAGCTGATTCTGTCATAATGGCTGACGAAATACTGGTTGAGGCCGTGACAATCAAGGTCGGTAAGATTGCTGGCAAAATGTGCCGCCAAATAATCCGTGGTTTCTTTAAACCGATAAAAGCTGCATAGCCAACATAATCTGCCACCTTTGCTTTTAAGGTTTCAGCCCGTAATATCCTAGCAATACTCATCCATGAAAAACCACCAATCACAATAATGATTGTAGATAAACCAGGCTTTAAAAAGACACTGAGGACAATCACCAAGACCAACCAAGGTATGGATGACAGCACATCTACCACCCTCATAATAGCATTGTCCCATTTTCCTCCCAGATAGCCTGCTGTGATGCCAACCAAGCTTCCAATGGTCACTGATGCAGCCATTGCCAACAAGCCAACTAAAAGAGAAATCCGTCCCCCATAAATAACACGAATAAAGTAATCACGCCCTACTTGATCGGTTCCAAACCAATGCTCAGCACTAGGACCTTGGTTCATTTGACTGACATCCGTTACATTTGGATCAATAGGAATCAAGGGCGCAATAAGAGATAAAATAATCAAGAAAAGAATAAAAAGAAGTGAGAAAAGATAGAGTGGTGAACTCTTCAAAGTCTCCTTTAATTGTTTAAGAATCATTGACCCTCTCCTCCTTTCCAAATACGTGGATCGACGACAGCATAGAGAATATCTGATAAGAGATTCCCTAGAATAACTAAGGTTGCAGATAAAAGCATGACAGCCATAATCACTGGATAGTCCAAACTCTTCGTCGCTGCTGTCAAATAAGGACCTACACCAGGCCAAGCAAAAATAGTCTCTGTGATAATAGCACCTGTTACCAACATCGGTAAGGCCATTCCAACTTGAGTCACGACTGGAATTAAAACATTGCGGGCTACATGTTTGCTAAAAATTTCAAACCGATTGGCTTTGAATGCTTCTTGAACGGTTACATAGTCCTTTTCAACCTCTACAATCGCTGATGCTCGAATAAACCGAATCAACTCAGGTAAAAATGCCATGGTCAATGTAAGATAGGGTAAGGCAAAATGAGCTAGAAAATCAAGAACATCTCCTTCCTTTCCCAAAGTGTACATTCCGATAAACGGAAACACCCGCCACTTATAGCCAAAGAAATAGATTAAAATCATGGCAAACCAGAAAGTTGGCACTGCAATGCCCACAGATGCAAAGGCATCGATGGCCTTATCCGCCCATTTACCACGTTGGGAAGCAGAAACAAGCCCAAGTGTAATGGCTAAGACAAGAGCCGTCACATAGGCTGGTAAAACCAAGGAAATCGTATTGGGAATTTTTTCAGCCAAGTCTGCCCCAATCGAATGTTGAGTCAATAGCGAAAAACCTAAATCACCAGTCACAATTCCCTTCAACCATACAAAATATTGAACTAAAAATGGCTGATCCAAACCATATTTTACTTTCAACAAATCAATCTGTTCTTGGCTCATATTGGGTGTTGTCATTGAATCAATGACATCAAAAGGGGCTAACTGAATCAATGAAAAGACAATAAAAGAAATCAAGAGCAAGAGGGGAATGGCCTGTAAAATTCTTTTTATAATATAACGAAACATATATCCTCCAAAAACGCGAAAAAGAGGGGAGGAGTTTCAGCTTTTGCCACTCCTTCTCCTCTTTGCTGGTCATACCAGCAGACACGACGTTTATTCAATAGTTAATTTAGACGGATCTTCAAATGTGTAGATTGGAATCAAGCCAGCTTCTTCAACATTTTTCACACGGTTGTTGACAGCCAGTACTTTCTTATTATCTACAATTGGGTAGATGGCAGCTTGATCAGCCAAGGTCGCTTGCAAATCGTCATAAATTTGCTCGCGTTTTGTTTGATCCAATTCAACAGCACCTTGTTCAAAGAGACTGTCTACCTCACTTGACGCTAATTTGAAGTAGTTTGAAGCACCGCCAGTTTTGAACAGACGAGCATACTGATCAGGGTCATTTCCCATGATATAGCCACCCAAGAAGAGGTCATATGCTGTAGAGCCTTCTTTTTTCAACTCTGTAAAGAGTGCTGTAGAATCCCCACCTGCCAATTCAACTGTCACACCAATCGCTGACAATTGTTGTTGAATCAAGGTTGCCTGCAAGGTTTGGGCTGCATCTGAAGATGTGTAACCAAGATTCACAGTCAGGTTGCTAACACCTGCTTCTGCTAAGAGTTGTTTAGCTTTTTCAACATTCTGTTCATATTTCTCAACATCTTCCGTCACATATGGATTGGCAACAGGCAAGAATGAATATGGAGTTTCATAATATTTCTTATCCAAGTAGGCCGCTTGGTTGAACTCTTCTTTATTCAAGGCATAAAGCAAGGCTTGACGAACTTTTACATCCTTCAATTCTTCCGTTGAAGTATTGAGACCAAGGTAACCAACACGGTTTTCACTATAAGCATAGGTGGTAATGGTATCCGTGCTCAAATCTTGAATATCAGAAGGGAGCACAAAGGCCGCATCTACCTCACCAGTTTGCAAGGCTACTTTGGTTGTATCTGCACTTTCAATGATACGAAGAACAAGGTTGTCAATTTCTGCCTTCCCTTTGTAGTAATATTCATTGGCAGCCAGCTTGATATATTCACCATGCTTGTATTCTACAAATTTGTAAGGTCCTGTTCCGACAGGCGTTGCTGTCAACTGATTAGCAGAAAAATCTGCTTCATCCTTGAACACATGTTGAGGAATGATATAGGTTTCCGTCACGATATTGTCCAAAGCTGGCGCTGAAACAGCTGGAAGAACAAACTTCACAGTGTAGTCATCTACTTTCTCAACTTTTACTGGCTGACCGTTGATGTATAGACCATCAGAACCACCGTTTTCTTCCTTGATTTTTTGCTCGTAGGTAAAGATAACATCGTCAGCAGTAAATTTTTCTCCATCAGACCATTTAACATCCTGACGCAATTTTACTGTAATGCTCAGACCGTCTTCGGCAATTTCATAAGAATCCGCCAATTCATTGACATAGGTACCATCAGCCTCTACTCGAATGAGCGGTGAATAGATAAAGTTTGTCAAGGTCAATCCCCAACGATCGCTTGTATTGATAGGGTTGGTTGAACTGGGATCACCATTGATTGCATAGGTAAATGTTTCCGTGTCCGCTGATGCATTAGAACTTGATGCTGTGCTTGATGAGCCACCACTTGCGCAAGCTGCCAAGGTTAATACTGCTACTGTAGAAAGTATGCCTGTTAGCCACTTCTTTTTCATAGAACTTCCTCCAATTTCAAAAAGTAGTACTAGTCTATCAAGGATTTGCAACTTTGCCCAATATATATAATTTATGAAGCCATTAAGAAAAACTATAGCCAGTCAAATGAAGCTGATTAGCTAGGATATAAAAAGAATTTTTGAAGGCTATATATGGAAGTGATTTTTTAAAAAAGAAATTTCGAAAATCTGATATAGTTAAAAACTATAACATCCTCTAATTTTTTACAATTATACAAGTGTTTGGATTTCTGTTAGGATAAGAGCATAGAAATATTTTTGGAGGAAATCCTATGACAACAACTATTATCGGCTTCCCACGTATCGGAGAACACCGTGAATTAAAATTTATCACTGAAAAATACTTTAGAAATGAAATTCCACAAGAAGAGCTTTTGACAGCAGCTAAAGACTTGCGTGCTAAGCACTGGACTATTGTTAAAGATGCAGGCATTACTGAAATCCCAAGTAACGACTTCTCTCATTATGACAATGTTTTGGATGCAGCTGTTCTCTTCAACATCGTACCAAAAGCCGTTCAAGAGCTTGACTTGACAGACCTTGAAAAATACTTCGCTCTTGCACGTGGCTATCAAGGAGACAAGGGTGATGTTCGTGCTAGACCAATGAAAAAATGGTTCAACACCAACTACCACTATATCGTTCCAGCTATTGAAAAAGACACAGACATCAAACTAGCTGGTCACAAGATTTTCGATGAATTCCAAGAAGCAAAAGACTTAGGTATCACAACTCGTCCAGTCCTTATTGGTCCATTCACTCTCTTACAATTAACTGACTTTGAAGAAGGTGTGAAAGCTGAAGATGTCGCAGATAGCTTGGTTGCTGCCTACGGACAAGTATTTGCAAAATTGGCAGAACTTGGCGCTGAAAAAATCCAGTTGGACGAACCTAGCTTGGTCAAGGATTTGACTGCTCAAGAAAAAGCCCTTTTCCTAAATATTTACCAAACACTCTTGGCAGACAAGAAAGGCTTGCAAGTCCTTATCCAAACCTACTTCGGCGATGTGCGTGACATTTACACTGAATTGACAAACCTACCAGTCGATGCCATCGGTCTTGACTTTGTAGAAGGTAAGGAAACAGCTGCACTTGTTGCGACAGGCTTCCCAGCTGATAAAACGCTCTACGCAGGTATCGTCAACGGTAAGAACATCTGGCGCAACAACTATGAAAAGAGCCTGGCTGTCTTGGACGCTATCCCAGCTGAAAATCTTGTCTTGACAACTTCTTGCTCACTACTTCATGTACCATTTACAACAGCCAATGAAGAATTTGAACCAGCTATCCTCAACCATTTCGCCTTTGCAGTTGAAAAATTGAGCGAATTGCGTGATTTGGATGCCATCCGTAACGGTCAAGGCGAAGTTGCTCTCACTGCCAACAAGGAACTCTTTGCCCTTGAGCGTGTTGGTCGTGATGCAGCCCTTGCTAATCGCTTGGCAGGATTGACAGATGCAGACTACACTCGCTTGCCTGTTTTTGCAGAACGCGAAGCTATTCAACGCGAAAAATTGAACCTCCCCCTTCTTCCAACAACTACTATCGGATCCTTCCCTCAAACCAAGGACGTCCGCAGCACCCGCTTAGCCTTCCGCCGTGGCGAAATTACCGAAGCAGAGTACGATGCCTTTGTAGAAGCACGTACGGATGAGTGGATCAAGTGGCAGGAAGAAGTTGACTTCGATGTGCTTGTACACGGTGAATTCGAGCGTAACGA
Organism: Streptococcus sp. 2022WUSS037; assembly: GCF_044427225.1. Classification (NCBI taxonomy): domain Bacteria; kingdom Bacillati; phylum Bacillota; class Bacilli; order Lactobacillales; family Streptococcaceae; genus Streptococcus; species Streptococcus sp. 2022WUSS037. The sequence continues at coordinate 20,721 of NZ_JAOTGJ010000010.1, forward strand.
CATGGTAGAATACTTCGGTGAAAACCTGTCTGGCTACCTCTTCAGTAAGAACGGTTGGGTACAATCATACGGTATGCGTGGGGTAAAACCACCAATCATCTGGGGTGATGTAACACGCTTGAACCCAATTACTGTCAAATGGTCTAGCTATGCTCAAAGCCGTACCAACAAACCAGTTAAAGGTATGTTGACAGGTCCTGTAACCATCCTCAACTGGTCATTCCCACGTGAAGATATTTCTATCAAAGAATCAACCCTTCAAATTGCTCTCGCTATCAAGGAAGAAGTTCTCGACCTTGAAGCAGCAGGTATCAAGATTATCCAAATCGACGAAGCAGCCCTTCGTGAAAAATTACCACTCCGCCGTAGCGACTGGTATAGTGAGTACCTTGACTGGGCAATCCCTGCCTTCCGTTTGGTACACTCAACTGTTGCACCAGATACACAAATTCACACTCACATGTGCTATAGCGAATTTACAGACATCATTCCAGCTATCGACAATATGGATGCGGACGTTATCTCATTTGAAGCCAGCCGTTCAAATCTTGTTATTCTAGATGAACTCAAGGCTAAAAACTTCCAAACTCAGGTAGGTCCTGGTGTCTATGACATCCACTCTCCACGTGTCCCTACCGTTGATGAAATTGCACACACTATTCAAGCCATCCTTGCCAAAGTACCGAAAGAAAAAGTCTGGATTAACCCAGACTGCGGACTCAAGACTCGTGGCGAATCAGAAACAAAAGCTAGTCTTATCCACTTGACTCAAGCAGCTAAGGCAGCCAGAAAGGAACTCTAATTTATGATCGGTCAAACCCCAAGTCTCTCATTTGAAATTTTTCCTCCAAAACCAGAAGTAGGCAATGAAAAGATACTCTTAACACTTGATGAGATGCAGGGTTTGGCCCCTCATTTTATCAGTGTGACTTGTAGCAATAACAACCTTAACGTAGAAGAAACGACTGTCAAGTTGGCTAACCATGTTCGCAATGAATTGCATATTCCAACTATCGCGCATTTGCCAGCTGCTTACTTGACAAAAGAAAAGGTCCGATCCGTTCTTCATTCTCTCGATGAAATTGGTGTGCATCAGATTTTAGCACTTCGTGGCGATATTATTGAAGGTCTTCCCCCTAAAGAGGACTTCCAGTATGCAACCGACTTGATTTCCTTTATCAAGGAAGAAGCTCCACATTTTGACATTATTGGAGCCTGTTATCCAGAAGTACATCCAGAATCACCAAACTCTGTCTCAGACATCAAAAATTTGAAGAAGAAAGTTGATGCCGGTTGCTCAACCTTGGTCACGCAACTCTTCTTCGATAACGAAGCATTTTATAACTTTCAGGAGAAATGTTCTCTCGCAGACATCGAAGTGCCTATTATCGCAGGTATCATGCCTATCATCAACAGGAATCAGGCACTTCGTCTCTTGAAAACTTGTGAGAATATTCGCCTCCCTCGTAAATTCAAGGCCATCTTGGAAAAATACGAGCATAATCCTGAATCCCTACGTGCAGCTGGCCTAGCCTATGCTGTAGATCAAATTGTTGACTTAGTGACCAATGATGTGGCTGGTATCCATCTCTACACTATGAACAACGCTGAAACAGCACGCACCATCCATCAGGCAACTCATTCGCTATTCAAACATTATAGTTAGAAATCTCCCCCTGAGCCCAAGCTCAGGGGTTAATCTATGCCCTCTGAATCCCAAAGACTCCTTGATCATTTTCTACCCCATCATGACATTAATCCAGCAGATGTCTAGGTATGTGACATCTTGCTTACAATAACGAACAGCCATTTAAAATACAGTCACAAGGAGTAAAAATGGCACTAAGAGAAGACAGAGAAACGACGAAATGGAAAAATAAACTCCGTCCGTTTGCAATTTACAACATTCAAGACAGTATTTTATTAACTGAAGCACATTGATTCCCATATATTTTAATCGTAAATAAAAAAACTGACCTTCAAATGAAGATCAGTTCAAGGATAATAAACAGATTACAAGATGGCTAGAATGATGAAGTTCAGAATAAATAGACCTGTAGCACCCCAAAGGATTGGATGAATTTCTTTAGCCTTACCTGTCGAAACTTTTACCAAGCAATAGAAGATAAAGGCTGCTGCAATACCGTATGAGATTGAGAAGCAAAGTGCCATGAAGAAGGCTGCAAAGAAGGCTGGAAGAGCGTCTTCGAAATGGCTCCAATCCACATCTAGGAATGATGAAACCATCATAACACCGACAATAATCAAAGCTGGAGCTGTTGCCGCTGCTGGAACAATACCGATAAATGGCAAGATAAGAATTGAAAGAAGGAAGAGAACCGCTGTTGTAACAGCTGTCAAACCAGTACGACCACCTGCTGAGATACCTGCTGCAGATTCAACGTAAGTTGTCGTATTTGATGTTCCAAAGAGGGCACCGATTGATGTACCGATAGCGTCTGCAAAGAGAGCCTTATCCATTTTCGAGTTAAATCCAGTACCATTTTCAAGTGCCAATTCATCTTCCGCTGAGAAGATACCAGTCTTACGACCTGTACCGATAAAGGTACCAAGCGTGTCAAAAGTATCTGACAAGCTGAATGCAAAGATAGTCATTAAAACAAGTGGAAGACGGCTTGAATCAGCAAAGAGCGAAGATAGACCACCAAAAGCAGCTAAGAAAGTTGTACCCAATTCTGAAAAAGCGGATCCGATATTGTTATTTGCAAAATCAATCGCTGAAAGGTCAACAACACCTGCTGGAATTCCTGCCAAAGTCGTTGCAATGATTCCAATCAAAATCGCACCACGAACATTTTTAATGACCAAAACAGCTGTCAAGAGTAGACCGAACACAGTCAAGAGAACACTTGGATCTGTAAAGGTTGAAATACCTGGTACAACACCACCGCCTGCAAATACTGAAAAGACCCCGTTTGAGAAGGTTTCTGCAGTTGCATCCGCAGGAGCAACCCCGTTAACTGTAATAATGTCAGAACCAGATGTCAAGAAGGTAATCAAGTTTGAATTTTTAAAACCAAGATAGGCAACAAATACCCCGATACCACCACCAATCGCATGTTGCAAACTAACTGGAATCGCCTTGATAATGCTCTTACGAACCTTTGTAACAGTAATAAAGATATTAAACAAACCACAAAGGAAAACCATTGCCAAAGCTTCTTGCCAAGTAAAACCAAGACCAATAACCACTGTATAGGTAAAGAAGGCATTTAGCCCCATCCCTGGTGCCAATGCATAAGGAACATTAGCAAAGAGACCCATAACTAGTGTAGAAATTACACTGGCAATAATTGTCGCCAGGAAAACAGCCTGTGTTGGCATTCCAGCAACGCTTAACACACTCGGGTTAACAAACAAGATATATGACATAGCAAAGAAAGTCGTAAGTCCTGCCATGATTTCAGTCGAAACGGTCGTACCGTGTTCTTTTAACTTAAAAAATGAATCCATTTTTCAATTTTCTCCTTTAATTTACGAACGATAAAAACATTATAATCAAAAAACATTATAATTTCAAGTTTTTTAATCTCGAAAACGTCATTTTATTGATTTTCAGTCTTTAATGTTCGTAAATAACGAACATTAAAAAGTTGCGGACGATCTATAAAAAATTTATTGCTTCTTTGCTTTTATTATCTCCTTTTGTTATACTGGAAATTATTAGTTCAAGATATGGTTACCTACAAGTACTATTCTTTGACGCATAAAACAATTTCTCAGCAGTCTAGCTACTACCTAAACACTATTCACTATTAAAAACTAGTATAACGAATCTAGAAAGGAATGCCATTAAATATGAAGAAAAAAATCATTGCTATCGATTTGGACGGCACATTGCTCAATAATGATAGTCAATTATCTGATTATACCATCTCAACTATAAAGAAGGTCCGCCAAGCAGGACACACCATTCTTATCGCCACAGGTCGCCCCTATCGAATGGCTGAAAAATATTACCACCAACTAGAACTGGATACTCCCATGATTAATTTCAACGGTTCTTTAGTTCACATCCCTGGAAAGAAATGGCAATGGGAACAAAATATTTTAATCGACAAAAAATACCTACTAGAATTTCTAAAAGAAGAAGATAATTTTGAAGCAGATTTTATTGCCGGTGAGTACAAGAACAAGTTTTACATCACTCAAAAAAACTTAGATAAAATTGATCCAGCTCTGATGGGGGTTGAACAGATTACTCCAGATACACTCATCAGACCTGAGTTAATCACTAGCGATCCTCATTCCATCCTTATGCAAACTCGTGCAACTGATAAGTATGAACTTGCAAAAGAAATGAATGCCTATTTCAAAGATGAATTAGAAATCAATACGTGGGGTGGACCATTAAATATCCTCGAAACTTGTGCAAAAGGTGTCAATAAGGCAACCGCTCTGAGCTATGTTCTTAACCTCTACCAAGCCTCTCCTAGCGACTTAATTGCCTTCGGCGATGAGCACAACGATGTTGAGATGCTAGACCTAGCAGGAACAGCCTATGCCATGAAAAATTGTAGCGATACACTTCGTCCACATGCCGACAGATTGACAGCATTTGCTAATTTTGAAGATGGTGTCGCGCGTGAACTAGAAAACCTATTTTTATAGACATCAAAAAACCTGATAAACTGTCAGGTTTTTGTCATATTCGTTGCATATTTTTATCACTTTTCTGAAACCAACTTATGAAAAATTTCGGAAATATTTTGCACTTTTAACATAATTCCTCTTGACAAATGCACTGAAAACGTTTTATAATGTTACAGTTCGAACATGAAAGCCCATTCAATGGTTTTTACATGAACAAGAAAAATTTAGGGGGAACAATAATGAGTATTGGAATCATTATTGCAAGTCATGGCGAATTTGCTGCTGGTATCCATCAGTCAGGTTCAATGATCTTTGGCGAACAGGATAAAGTACAGGTTGTTACTTTCATGCCAAGTGAAGGACCAGATGATTTATACGCTAAGCTCAATGCTGCTGTTGACGCATTCGATGCCGATGATGAAGTTTTGGTGTTAGCTGACCTTTGGAGTGGGTCACCATTTAACCAAGCAAGCCGCGTAGCTGGTGAAAACCCAGATCGTAAGTTTGCCATCATCACAGGCCTCAACTTGCCAATGTTGATCCAAGCCTATACAGAGCGTATGATTAACGCTGAAGCAGGCGTGGAAGAAGTTGCGGCAAACATTATCAAAGAAGCCAAGGATGGTGTGAAGGTTCTTCCAGAAGAACTTCAACCCGCAGAAGCTGCTCCAGTAGCTGAAGCAGCACCAACTGCTCCACAAGGTGCAATCCCTCCAGGGACTGTTATTGGAGATGGCAAGCTGAAAATCAACTTGGCTCGTATCGACACTCGTCTCTTGCATGGGCAAGTTGCGACTGGTTGGACTCCTGCTTCTAAGGCAGATCGTATCATCGTTGCTTCAGATACAGTTGCTAAAGATGAATTGCGCAAACAACTCATCAAACAAGCTGCTCCTGGTAACGTGAAAGCGAACGTTGTCCCAATCAAGAAATTGATTGAGGTTTCTAAAGACCCTCGCTTTGGTAACACACATGCCTTGATTCTCTTCGAAACACCACAGGAAGCTCTTGAAGCAATCGAAGGTGGCGTAGAAATCAAAGAATTGAACGTCGGTTCTATGGCTCACTCAACTGGTAAAACAATGGTGAACAACGTATTGTCAATGGACAAGGATGACGTTGCAACCTTTGAAAAATTGCGTGACTTGGGCGTTGAATTTGATGTGCGTAAAGTACCAAACGATACGAAGAAAGACTTGTTTGAGTTGATCAACAAGGCAAACGTTCAATAATACAATCTGATTTAAGAAAGGATTTCAACATGGATATTACACTTATTTCCGCAATTCTTGTTGTCATCGTTGCCTTCTTCGCAGGTCTTGAAGGTATCCTTGACGAATTTCAATTCCATCAACCATTGGTAGCTTGTACCCTTATTGGTCTTGTAACTGGTAACTTGGCTGCAGGTGTTATGCTCGGTGGTTCCCTACAAATGATCGCTCTTGGTTGGGCGAACATCGGTGCAGCCGTTGCACCAGACGCAGCACTTGCATCTGTTGCTGCTGCTATCATCATGATCAAAGGTGGCGACTTCTCAGCAGAAGGTATTGCCGTTGCAACAACAACTGCTATTCCTCTTGCCGTAGCTGGTCTTTTCCTTACAATGATCGTGCGTACTATCTCAGTTGGTTTGGTTCACGGTGCAGACAATGCAGCAAAAAATGCAGACATCGCCGCTGTAGAACGTTACCACTTGTTCGCTCTTCTCCTTCAAGGATTGCGTATCGCCCTACCAGCTGCACTTCTTCTTGCAATGCCAGCTGAAGCTGTTCAAGGTGTGCTCGAAGCCATGCCAGAATGGCTCAAAGGTGGTATGGCAGTCGGCGGTGGTATGGTTGTAGCCGTAGGTTACGCTATGGTTATCAACATGATGGCAACTCGTGAAGTATGGCCATTCTTCGCACTTGGTTTTGCCTTTGCTGCTATCAGCCAATTGACACTTATCGCACTTGGTGTTATCGGTGTTGCAATCGCGCTTATCTACCTCAACTTGTCAAAACAAGGCGGATCAGGTAACGGTGGTGCTTCATCTAACGACCCAATCGGCGACATCCTTGAAGACTACTAAGAGAAGGGAGATTCAACCATGTCAGAAAAAATTCAACTTTCCGTAAGCGATCGTAAAAAAGTTTGGTGGCGTTCAACCTTCCTTCAAGGTTCTTGGAACTACGAGCGTATGCAAAACTTAGGTTGGGCATATGCAATGATCCCTGCTATCAAAAAACTCTATACTAAAAAAGAAGACCAAGCAGCTGCCCTTGAGCGTCACTTGGAATTCTTCAACACTCACCCATACGTTGCTTCACCAATCCTTGGTGTAACACTTGCCCTTGAAGAAGAGCGTGCAAACGGTGCTGCTATCGATGACACAGCTATCCAAGGTGTGAAAATCGGTATGATGGGACCTCTTGCTGGTATCGGTGACCCAGTCTTCTGGTTTACTGTTCGCCCGATCCTCGGTGCCCTTGGTGCTTCACTTGCTATGAGCGGCAATATCATGGGACCAATCATCTTCTTCTTTGGTTGGAACGCAATCCGTATGGCCTTCCTATGGTACACACAAGAATTTGGTTACAAAGCTGGTAGCGAAATTACCAAAGACATGTCAGGTGGTATCCTTCAAGACATCACTAAAGGGGCATCCATCCTCGGTATGTTCATTCTTGCTGTCCTTGTTCAACGTTGGGTATCGATCAACTTTACCGTTGACCTTCCTGCAAAACAATTGTCAGAAGGTGCCTACATCGTCTTCCCAGAAGGTACTGTAACGGGTACTGAACTTCAAGGTATCTTGGGGGAAGCCCTTAGCGGACTTAGCCTTTACCCAACTCAAGCACAAACATTGCAAGGCCAGTTGAACGGCTTGATTCCTGGTTTGATGGGACTTCTCCTTACTTTCCTCTGCATGCACTTGCTTAAGAAGAAAGTAACACCAATCACTATGATTATCGGACTCTTCATCGTAGGTATCATCGCTCGTTTCTTCAACATTATGTAATCAATAACCCCGCTCTTGCGGGGTTTTATGATATAATGAATATCTAGGAAGGGAGCACTATGGCACAATCACAAAATACAAGCGTTGAACTACAAACCACAGGGGTTTCCTACATGGGCTTTGGTGGCAAGGTTGGTAAATTTCTAATTGGTGACAAGGCACTTGAGTTCTACCCAGATAGCAACGTTGAACGCTATATCCAGATTCCTTGGTCAGAAATGACTAGCATTGGCGCAAACGTTTCTGGAAAAACAATCAGCCGTCATTTTGAAATTTATACAGAAAAAAGTCGATTCTTGTTTGCATCTAAAGATTCTGGTAAGATTCTTAAAATTGCCCGTGAGCATATCGGCAATGAAAAAGTTGTGAAATTACCGACTCTTCTGCAAACAATCGGCAGAAAAATTTCGAATCTATTTGCCAAAAAATAAAAAATCAAGTATAATGGTAGAAACGGATAAGTAATATCAGGCGTTTTTCAGAAAGTCTGCGGTCGCTGTGAGCAGATAAACAAGGGATATGAAATTCTACCGTTGGCTAAAAATGACATACTTAAAGTGCACAGAATGTGAAGCTGGATGGAACCGCGGTAAACATCGCTCCAGCATCTCTCATTCTGTGTTTTTTATTCTAAAGGAGACATCTATGCTAGATATCAAACGTATTCGTACAGATTTTGACGGAGTAGCTGCAAAGCTAGCTACTCGTGGTGTGGCTGCTGAAACCTTGGCAAACATCAAGGACTTGGACGCAAAACGTCGTGAAATCCTGGTCACTGTTGAAGAGTTAAAAGCAGAGCGCAACACTGTTTCTGCAGAGATTGCCCAAGCAAAACGCAACAAGGAAAATGCTGATGACAAGATTGCTGCCATGCAAAAATTATCTGCCGACGTGAAAAACTTGGACGCTCAGCTCTTGGAAATCGATGAAGAGTTGAACGCCATCCTTGCAGTTCTTCCAAATACGCCGCACGATTCTGTCCCTGTTGGTGCAGACGAAGAAGAGAACGTGGAAGTTCGTCGTTGGGGAACACCTCGTGAATTTACTTTCGAGCCAAAAGCTCACTGGGATTTGGGCGAAGACCTCGATATTCTGGACTGGGAACGTGGTGCAAAAGTCACTGGTGCCCGCTTCCTCTTCTACAAGAACTTGGGTGCTCGCTTAGAACGTGCCCTCTACAACTTTATGTTAGACGAGCATATCGCAGAAGGCTATCAGGAAATTATCACACCTTACATGGTCAACCACGACTCTATGTTCGGTACTGGTCAATATCCTAAGTTCAAGGAAGATACCTTTGAGTTGGCAGATACTAACTTCGTCCTCATCCCAACTGCGGAAGTACCATTGACCAACTACTACCGTAACGAGATTTTGGAAGAAAAAGACCTGCCAATCTACTTCACAGCCATGAGCCCATCTTTCCGTTCTGAAGCTGGTTCTGCTGGTCGTGACACCCGTGGTCTGATCCGTCTCCACCAATTCCACAAGGTTGAAATGGTCAAATTTGCCACACCAGAACAGTCTTATGATGAATTGGAAAAAATGACAGCAAACGCAGAGAATATTCTCCAAAAACTAGGCTTGCCATACCGCGTTTTGGCCCTCTGTACAGGCGATATGGGCTTCTCAGCTGCTAAGACCTATGACTTGGAAGTCTGGATTCCTGCCCAAAATGCCTACCGTGAAATCTCAAGCTGTTCAAATACCGAGGATTTCCAAGCCCGCCGTGCCCAAATCCGCTACCGCGATTCTGCTGACGGCAAGGTCAAATTGCTCCACACCCTCAACGGTTCTGGTTTAGCAGTTGGTCGTACCGTGGCAGCCATCCTTGAAAACTACCAAAACGAAGATGGATCTGTCACCATTCCAGAAGTGCTCCGTCCATACATGGGTGGGGTTGACGTAATTAAGCCGTAACCTCTACAGGAGGTAAAAATGAAAAAGATGATGTTACTTGCCGGAGTCCTCTTGAGTCTGTCCTGCTTCTCTGCCTGCCAGAAGGAGACAAACTCTACTATCACTACTTCAACCAGTCAAGAAACCTCTAGTACCACTACTATCAGCTCTGAAACTAGTACTAGTTCGAGCAGTCAAGATGAAACAACACAAACTTCTTCCAGCCAGCAAGTCCAACCTGTCCTTGATATCCTTGGCATTCAAGCAGGTGATTATTCTAGCCTAGTTGGCACTTGGAGAGACAACCTTGGAAATACATTGACTTTCGATAAATATGGAGCGTTGGCAGAATATCCTACTGTAAAAATGGGACCAAATTCTAATATTCGCAACAATGTTTTGGAACTATCTGTCCAAAATTCCGAACAAACGGGTAGCTTCAGGATAGTCTTTATCCCTCAAAACATCGCCTATTCTCCTACCTACGAAGATGGTACAAGTAGTCCAGATACTTCTGACACTAGTAAAGATCGGATCCTCATCGGACAAAATATTATCAATTCAAATCCAGACTATGTCTATTATCGTGTTGACGCACCGTAGAAAAGTAAACAATCAGCTCTTCCACCTGAGAAGAGCTGATTTTCTTATGACTTATAAATAGTAGAAAGCCACTACCGACCAGGCATTATTGATAAAAAGTATTGCCCTAGGATCAATCAAAATTCGAACAAAAGGTGTTGCCGTTATCCATTTGACTAACAGAAATGTCTTTTTATTTCCCTGAAATCCACTTCTCCATATAGACCATATCCATGCCTTCCTGCTCAGGCTCGGTTTTGATAGCCTTGTAGCCGAGTTTTTCGTAGAAAGCGACTAATCTGGGCTCCTGCAAGACGGTACAGAGTACCCAGCGTCTAACCGTTGGATAAAGCTGTTCTAAGTCTAGCATTGCCTTATGACCATAGCCTTTTCCTCTGTAGTCTGGATCAATGCCAATCAAGCCTAGCCAGCCCTGGTCTGCATCTTCAGCGACCGTTGTTCGTACTAAACCAACTGTCTGCCCTTCCTCAACAATCGTGTAGTAGGTGCAATTTGGTCGTGCAAATCGTGATTGGAAGTAGTCCATGCTTTCAATGGCAGGGCTGTATTGGTCCTGATAGGTTTCATATAAAGCTGCAAAGGCTCGGTGCTGAATAGGTAGCAATTCTTCTACGTTTGATAGTTCTGCTTTTACTAACATGGAAAACATCCTGATAACTATTTTATCCATTGTATCAAATCTAGCAAAAAAATACTAGGTCTTCCTAGTATTTTCTAAAGCGTTGATAACGGTTTTCGAGTAGTTGATCAAGTGGCAATGCTTGTAGTTGAGCCAACTGGCTGACCAGATTTTCCTTGATGTCAAACAAGACTTCCTTGGTCGCTCTGCCATTTTCCAAAACCACCCGATCGACCACTTGGAGTTTCTCCAACTCATAAGAAGTGATCTTCATGAGTTCTGCCGCTTCCATGGCCCGACTGCCGTCTTTCCAGAGGATAGAGGCGAAACCTTCAGGGCTGAGGACGGCGTACATGGAGTTTTCCAGCATCCAGACCTGGTCTGCGACTGCTAGGGCAAGTGCTCCACCAGAACCTCCCTCGCCGATGATAATGGCGATAATAGGCACCTTGAGATCGCTCATCTCCATGAGGTTGCGAGCAATGGCCTCGCCCTGTCCACGCTCCTCGGCACCGACGCCTGGATAGGCTCCAGCGGTATTGATAAAGGTGACAACGGGACGACCAAACTTCTCCGCCTGCTTCATGAGGCGAAGGGCCTTGCGGTAGCCTTCTGGGTGAGGCTGACCAAAGTTGCGTTTGAGGTTGTCCTGGAGGTTCTTCCCTTTTTGGATACCAATAACTGTCACCGGCTGACCTGCTAGAAAGCCGATCCCCCCCACAACTGCTCCGTCATCACGGAAATTCCGATCGCCGTGCAATTCGATAAAGTCATCAAAGAGCTGTGTGGCATAGTCCAAGGTCGTCAGGCGAGCCTGGTCACGTGCCAAACGGATCATACGTGCTACATCACTGGTCATCTGACACCTCCATGCATTCTCAACAAGCGACTAATGGTCGCTGGCAAGTCCTGACGTTTCACAATGGCATCAACAAAGCCGTGTTCTTGTAAAAATTCAGCCTTCTGGAAATCGTCTGGCAGATTTTCCCGAACAGTTGACTCGATAACCCTGCGGCCTGCAAAGCCAACCAGAGTCTGTGGCTCAGCCAGGATAATATCGCCTTCCATGGCAAAACTAGCTGTCACACCTCCTGTTGTCGGGTCTGTCAAGACCGTCAGGTAAAAGAGACCAGCATTGGAATGGCGTTTTACAGCTGCCGAAATCTTAGCCATTTGCATCAGGCTCATAATGCCTTCCTGCATCCGAGCACCGCCAGATGCGGTAAAGAGGACAACTGCCAGTTGCTCCTCAATAGCCAGTTCAAAGAGGCGGGTGATTTTCTCACCGACCACTGTTCCCATAGAAGCCATGATAAAGTGAGAATCCATGATTCCAAGGGCAACTACTTGTCCGCCGATTGTCGCCTTTCCTGTCAAAACAGCCTCGTCCAAGCCTGTCTTTTGACGGGTGGCTGCCAATTTTTCCAAATAATTAGGAAAGTCCAAGGGATTTTTGGTTTCAATCCCTGTAAACAATTCCTCGAACGATCCTGCATCCACTGTCAAAGCCAAGCGTTCTTGAGCTGTAATCCGGAAATTATAGGAACAGTGTTGACAGGTTTTCTCTAAGCCCAAGTCCTTTTTGTAAAGGAGTTCCTTACAAGCTGGACATTTGGAAAAGAGTTCATCTGGCACCTCTGGCTTTGCTTGAGGTGCTGACTCTATCCGCGAACGATTTGGATTGATGCGGATATATTTGTCCTTTTTGCGAAACAAAGCCATACTTCTCTCCTATTTTACTTTTTTAGTTCTTCTTGATAGCGGGGTAGAAATTCTTCCATAAGGTAGGCAGTGTCGTAATCACCAGCCACCACTCGCTTGTCGGAAATTAAATCCAGCTGGAAGTCAGTATTGGTCACCACTCCGTCAATTTCCAATTCGTAGAGGGCCCGCTGCATCTTCATCAGGGCTTCAAAGCGATTTTCCCCATGCACGATGACCTTGGCAATCATAGAATCATAATAAGGCGGAATGGTGTAGCCTGGATAAACAGCTGAATCTACACGCAAACCAACGCCGCCACTTGGCAGGTAGAGATTGGAGAGCTTACCTGGGCTTGGGGCGAAGTTGAAGGCTGGATTTTCAGCATTGATCCGGCATTCAATAGCATGGCCTGTAATCTTCACATCTTCTTGACGGACGCTGAGTTCCTGACCAGCCGCGATCTTGATTTGCTCCTTGACAATATCCACACCGGTAACAAATTCGGTAACTGGATGCTCTACCTGCACCCGTGTGTTCATTTCCATGAAGTAAAATTCGCCCTTGGCTTCGTCCAAAAGGAACTCAATGGTCCCTGCATTTTCATAGCCAACTGACTGGGCTGCCCGCACGGCTGCTTGACCGATACGGTCCCGCATGGTCTGGCCGATAGCAATCGACGGAGCTTCTTCCAAGACCTTCTGGTTGTTGCGTTGAAGGGAACAGTCCCGCTCTCCCAGATGAATGACATGACCATGTTGATCCGCCAAAATCTGTACTTCGATGTGGCGTGCTGGATAGACGACACGCTCCATGTACATGGCTCCGTTGCCAAAAGCAGCCTTGGCTTCGCTGGAAGCCGATTCGAAAGCAGGCACTAGATCTTCGGCTTTTTCCACCTTACGAATCCCCTTACCGCCACCACCTGCCGATGCCTTGAGCATGACAGGGTAGCCAATCTTTTCAGCAATTTCAAGGGCTTCTTGACTAGTCAAGACCTCACCGTCTGAGCCTGGAATGACAGGCACTTGAGCCTTAATCATCTCTGCCCGAGCATTGATTTTATCGCCCATGGTATCCATAACCGTCCCAGAAGGACCGATAAACTTGATACCGACCTCTTCACAAAGGGTGGCAAATTTGGAGTTTTCACTCAAAAATCCAAAGCCGGGATGAATGGCCTGGGCACCTGTCACAACAGCCGCCGATATGACTGCCTGCATATTGAGATAGGAGTCTGTCGAACGGGCAGGTCCGATACAGACAGCCTCATCTGCCAACATAGTGTGGAGGGCTTCCTTGTCAGCCTCTGAATAGACAGCCACCGTCGCAATCCCCAACTCCCTAGCCGCACGAATAATCCGCACCGCAATCTCACCACGATTGGCAATCAAAATCTTCTCAAACATGATGAATCCTATCTCCTTTTAGATATTATTTCCCGATAGCAAAAGTCAACACCCCCGACGCAGCCAGTTTTCCGTCCACCTCTGCCTTTGCCTCAACGACCGCAATGGTTCCACGGCGTTTGACAAATGTAGCAGTCATGATCAACTGGTCACCAGGTACAACTTGCTTCTTAAATTTAACCTTATCCATGCCGGCATAAAAAACCAGCTTGCCCTTGTTTTCTTCCTTGGACAACTCCAAGACACCTGCGGTTTGTGCCAAAGCCTCCATGATGAGAACACCTGGCATGACAGGATAGTCTGGGAAATGCCCGTTGAAGAAGGGCTCGTTAATGGTCACATTTTTGAGGGCGACAATCTCATCTTCCGATACTTCAAGGACACGATCGACCAAGAGCATGGGATAGCGATGAGGAAGAGCCTCTTTAATTTTCAACATATCAATCATTTAATGCGTACCAATCCTTGTCCAAATTCTACAACGTCCTGGTTGGCCACCAAAATCTCTGTGACCACGCCGTCACGATCAGCAGGCACTTCGTTCATGACCTTCATGGCTTCGATAATCATGAGGGTCTGCCCTTTTTTGACCGTGTCACCAACTGCTACAAAGACTGGCTTGTCCGGAGCTGGTGACAAATAAGCCACACCAACCAAAGGACTTTCCACCACTGCCCCTTCTGCCACAGGGCTGGCGTTGGCTTCTGCTGGAGCAGCTGGCTCACTGGTTGCAACTGCTGGGCTTGCAGGAGCTACTGGAGCAAGCGGAGCTTCTACTGTTGGACTCGGAGCCGCTGTCGCCTGCTGATTTTTACTGAAATGCAAGGTTTCCCCAGCATTGCTATATGAAAATTCTCGCAAACTTGACTGGTCAAACTGACTCATCAAGTCCTTTATTTCTGTAATATTCACTTAAGCCTCCCAACGCTTGAAGGCAATCACCGAGTTGTGACCTCCAAAGCCAAATGTATTTGAAATGGCATGGCGGATTTCCATGTCACGACCTTGACCGTAGATGACATCCGCCTCAATGTAATCAGACAATTCCGTCGTACCAGCTGTCTTAGGTGCGTAAGAATGACGCATAGCTTCAATAACCGCCGCTGCTTCAACTGCACCTGCTGCTCCCAACAAGTGACCTGTGAAGGACTTGGTGGAAGAAACTGGCGTGTTCTTGCCGAAGACCGATACGATAGCTTGACTTTCTCCTTTTTCATTAGCCGGTGTCGAAGTGCCATGGGCATTGATGTAGTCAATGTCAGCTGGCTCTAAACCTGCTTCTGAAATAGCCAACTTCATGGCCTTAATAGCACCCAAACCTTCTGGATGTGGAGAAGTCATGTGGTGGGCATCGCAGGTATTTCCATAACCAACGATTTCAGCCAAGATAGTTGCCCCACGTGCTTCTGCGTGTTCCAAACTTTCCAAGACCAAGACAGCAGCCCCTTCTCCCATAACAAAACCATTGCGGTCCTTGTCAAATGGAATGGAAGCACGGCTTGGATCATCTGTTGTAGACATAGCCGTCAATGCTTGGAAGCCACCGATTGCAAATGGAGTAATGGCTGCTTCTGAGCCACCTGCCAACATGACATCTTGGAAACCAAACTTGATTTCACGGAAGGCTTCTCCTAAGGCATCATTTGACGAAGCACAGGCTGTGATGACACACTTGCAGACACCATTTGCACCGACCTGCATAGCAATATTTCCAGCAGCCATGTTTGGCAAGGCCTTTGGAAGAGCCATGGGACGAATACGTTTTGGTCCCTTTTCGTTCATACGAGCCACTTGCTCTTCAATTTCCAAAATACCACCGATACCTGTTGATAAGATAACGCCAAAACGGTCACTATCCACTGTCTCTGTATCCAGCTGTGCATTAGCAATCGCTTCTTTAGCTGCATAGAGTGCATAGAGGGAGTAGTTATCATAGCGGTTGGTATCTTTTTTAACGAAGTATTTATCAAAAGGAAAATCCTTGATTTCCGCTGCATTATGGACAGTGTATTCACTGGTATCAAACTTGGTAATCTTTCCAATCCCAATCTTACCATTGACCAGGCTATCCCAGAATTCCTCTGGCGTATTGCCAATTGGCGATGTCAGACCATAGCCTGTCACTACTACACGATTTAATTTTGTCATTTTCAAACCTCTCTTAAAACAACACACAAAACGACATTGAATTTACAGTGCGTTATTGTAGTCTTTCAGTTTACTTTTAGTACGGCAAAGCGAGTTCAAACAATCCAATAGATTGTTTGAAGCTGGAAATCTGGAAACGTAGTTTCAAACTACCACTCTTTAACTCAAAGGTGGTAGGCTGAAAACCTCCACTGGAGCTTTTCACTCATCGAAGTAATAAAAGATAAACTGGAAGACTGGATTACTGCATGGTCAAGCCGCCGTCAACCGCAATCACCTGTCCTGTTAGATATTCTTGCTTGGCAAGGAATACAGCAACATCAGCTACTTCTTCTGTCGCACCAAAGCGTTTCATAGGAATTTGTGCAGTCATAGCTTCTTTAATCTTGTCAGATAAAACATCTGTCATATCAGACTGGATAAAGCCCGGCGCAATCGCATTGACACGAACATTTCGCCCAGCAACCTCACGGGCAATGGCTTTAGTAAATCCAATCACACCTGCCTTAGAAGCAGAATAGTTGGCCTGTCCAGCATTTCCAATCAAGCCAGATACACTTGATAGATTGATAATAGCACCCTCACGAGCCTTTGTCATTGGTTTCAAAACAGCCTGCGTCATATTAAAAGTTCCAGTAAGATTTACCTTCAGAACTGTATCAAAATCCTCTTCTGTCATACGAAGAGCCATACCGTCTTTGGTAATCCCTGCATTATTGACCAAAATATCAACGCTACCGAGGGTTTCGATAGCTTCTGCCACCATTCGTTTGGCATCTTCCACGCTCGAAATATCTCCTGAAATAGCTAGGACTTTCACACCGTAATCTGCAAAGCTATCCAGAATCTCTTGCCCTAATTGACCACGACCGTTCAGCACCACATTGGCACCAAGACTGGCAAACTTATGGGCAATGGCCAAGCCGATTCCTCGACTTGAACCCGTTACAAACACATTCTTATTGGTAAGTTCCATGATTTCTCCTTATCGACTAGCCAGAAATTCCTGCAAACTAGCCGCATCTTCCACTGTCACAACCTCAGCTGTCTTATCAATTTTCTTGATAAAGCCTGCCAAGACCTTGCCTGGACCGATTTCAATAAAGTTAGTCACGCCAGCTTCCTGCATGGTTGCGATTGACTCATAGAAACGGACTGGTTCCATCACTTGACGGGTCAAGAGGGACTTGATGTCCTCTTTTTTCATGACCGTGGCTTCCGTATTGCCAACCAACTCTACTTGGAAATTCGCAAATTCCACTTCTTCCAAGGCCTGAGCCAATTGCTCCGAAGCTGGTCGCAGGAGAGCTGTGTGGAAAGGCCCCGACACATTGAGGGGAATCATGCGTTTGACACCTGCCGCCTTCAAGGCTTCCACCGCCTCATCCACAGCAGCCACCTCGCCTCCAATGACGATTTGGGCCGGTGTGTTGTAGTTGGCTGGGGAAACAATCCCAGAGGTAACTGACGAACAGACTTCTTCAATCAGGTTGACATCTGTGTTGAGAACAGCAACCATCTTACCAGTTCCTGCTGGCGCAGCCGTTTCCATATATTCACCACGCTTAGCAATCAGGGCAATCGCATCTTCAAAGGCCAAAGCTCCCGATGCCACCAGAGCTGAATATTCTCCCAAGGATAGACCAGCTACCATATCAGGTTTAATCCCCTTTTCTGCCAACAAACGATAGATAGCTAGGGAAGTTGTCAAAATAGCAGGCTGGGTATAGCGAGTCTGATGTAATTTATCCTCTTGATTGTCAATTAGGTCGCGAATGTTATACCCCAGAATCTGACTAGCCCGATCAAACGTTTCTCTAACTATCGGGTAATATTCGTAAAGGTCGCGAGCCATCCCCACTGTCTGAGCCCCTTGACCTGCAAAAAGAAAAGCTGTCTTTGTCATCCTATTCTCCAACTGAAGCCCAACGGCTTGCCTCTTCTCTAATCACTTTGGCTGCTCCATAATAGATGTCTTTCAAAATATCTTCACAAGATTCTTCTTTAGAAACCAGACCAGCAATTTGACCAGCCATCACGGAGCCATTTGTTACATCACCCTCAACAACTGCATTGCGAAGGGCTCCGGCACCAAGTTCTTCAATAGCATCTGCCGAAATTTTACCTGCCAAGAAATCTTTCTCTGCAGCTGCATAAGCAGATGACAACTTATTCTTGATAGCTCTCACAGGATGTCCAACAATAGAAGCAGATACAGTTGTATCAATATCCTTAGCTTTTAAAACTTTTTCCTTATAAGCCTGATGAGCATTGGACTCTGTAGCTACTACAAAACGAGTTCCAACTTGCACCGCTTCTGCACCCAACATGAATGCTGCCGCTGCACCTGCACCATCTGCAATACCTCCAGCAGCAATAACAGGAATAGATACGGCTTCAACAACCTGACGAACCAAGGTCATGGTGGTCAATTTACCAATATGGCCTCCGGCTTCCATACCTTCAGCAATAACAGCATCTACCCCTAATTTTTCCATGCGTTTCGCAAGAGCTACACTCGGTACAACAGGAATAACTGTAATCCCTGCAGCATGGAGACGCTCCATATACTTCCCTGGATTTCCTGCTCCTGTAGTGACAACTTTCACACCTTCTTCGATGACCAAGTCAACAATGTCATCCGCAAAAGGAGACAAAAGCATGATATTGACACCGAAAGGCTTGTCCGTGATAGATTTAACCTTGTCAATATTTGCCTTGACCACCTCTTTTGGAGCATTTCCTCCACCGATGATTCCTAGACCACCTGCATTAGATACGGCACCAGCCAAATCTCCATCAGCTACCCAAGCCATACCACCTTGAAAAATTGGATACTTAATATCGAGCAATTCTGTTATTTTCGTCTTCATAATTCCCTCATCTTTTTTCTTGCTTACCTAATCATTTGAATATCAAATCATTAGGTAAACAAGTGAAGGGTTGCCCCTCACTCAAAAAATAGTTTGATATTTCAATGTTTTGATTATCAAAGTATTTAGCTTAAGAAAAATGCTCACCAGCACTTTTCTTAGCTATCCTCTTCCTTATACTATCTTTGAAATAAGGAGAGGAATACTATAGTCTTTCAGTTTGCTTTTAGTACTAGCTTTACAAGTCTAGGAATAGACTGGTAAAGGTCGGAAATAAAACAAACGAAGTTTGTGTCAATTGCTGTAGATAGCTTCAATAGTCCAGTGGACTATTGAAGCTCGGAAATCGTACTTACGATAGCAAGTAACATTCGTAGAGTACGGCATTGCGAGTTCAAATAAACAAAAGTTTATTTGAAGTTGGAAATAAGGAAACGAAGTTTCCTCATTCG
Source organism: Streptococcus sp. 2022WUSS037 (assembly GCF_044427225.1). Lineage (NCBI taxonomy): Bacteria > Bacillati > Bacillota > Bacilli > Lactobacillales > Streptococcaceae > Streptococcus > Streptococcus sp. 2022WUSS037. The sequence continues at coordinate 40,037 of NZ_JAOTGJ010000010.1, forward strand.
TTGACGTAATAAAAGATAAACTGAATGACTATAATTATTTTGTTTTTTCTTCAACATAAGCAACCAAATCGCCTACAGTTGTCAAACCTTCTTCAGTATCGATTTGAATATCGAAGGCATCTTCGATTTCAGAGATAACTTGGAAAAGATCCAATGAATCTGCGTCCAAATCTTCAAAGGTTGTTGTAAGGGTTACTTCTTCAGCATCCTTACCCAATTCTTCAACGATGATTTCCTGTACTTTTTCAAATACTGCCATGATAAATGTCTCCTTTTGGAAAATAAAATATTTTAATCTTGCCTAGGGCAAGGAATTAACTAAAGTTGTAAGAGTAGAGTTCCCCATGTGAGGCCTCCACCGAAACCAGCCATGAGAACAGTCTGGCTTCCATCCAATCGCAACATCCCGCTCTCTACACATTCTGATAAGAGAATGGGAAGACTTGCTGCGCTGGTATTGCCATATTTATCCATATTTGCTGGAAATTTTTCACGCGCCACTCCCAATTTACGAGCCATCTTATCTAAGATACGTATATTGGCTTGATGGAGCAAGAAATAATCAACGCAATCCACAGTCATATCAGCTTGTTCTAGCAGCTCTGCCATGGTTGCCGTAACATCCCTCGTAGCAAATTCAAATATAGCTCTGCCCTCCATTTGGATAAAGGGTTGCTGACGGCTTTGTGTCGAGAATGGTGTCTCTTTCTGGTCTATCCCTGCTGTCAGACTAGCACCTCGACCGCCATCCGTTCGTAAGATTTCTGCTAAAAAGCTCGGTTGCTCACACGCTTCCAGCAAAACTCCTCCAGCACCATCTCCAAATAAAACAGCCGTTGATCGATCCGACCAGTCGACAGACCTAGATAGGGTCTCAGCTCCAATGACAAGTCCTCTCTTATAGACTCCTGAAGCAAGCAATTTTTCCGCTGTTGATAGCGCAAAAACAAATCCTGAACAAGCTGCAACGAGATTATAGGCAAAAGCCTTTTTCGCACCAATTGCTGCTTGGACCATAGCTGCCGTAGATGGCATTGAAGCATCTGGAGTAATCGTTGCTACGATGATGAAGTCAATTTCACTAGCATCTAGCTGAGACTTTTCCAGTAATTTTCTAGCCACTTGACTAGCCAAATCACTCGTCGTCTCTCCAGTAACAATGTGCCGTTGACCGATACCTGTACGGCTACGAATCCACTCATCACTGGTCTCCATTCGTTGAGCCAAATCATCATTGGTCACAACCTGCCTTGGTACATAGTGGGCAACTTGACTGATTTTAGCAAAGGTTCTCATTTCAATCCCTCCAAGAAATTATAGAGTTTGTAGAGCCCTTTTTTCATCACTTGGTATTCCGCCTCGTCCATGCCGTCTGTAATCTGCTTGACCATTTCATTGTGAAACCGTTGGTGCAAGCGATAGACCAGACGACCTTTCTTGGTCAGATAGAGGTGGACGACCCGTCTGTCCTTGGTGGAACGAATACGCTCAACATAGCCTTTCCGCTCCAAGTTATTCAGACTGGTTGTCACCGTTCCAAGTGTCACCATCAAAGTGCGAGCCACATCGCTTGGCGTCGCTCCATCCATACCACCGATGACATCAATGGTGTGCATTTCCTTTATGGAAATATCGTTGAAACGACTACCACGAAGACTTGTTTCTTCAATCACCAACACATTATTAAAAATCGCTGTCAGATATTCATTTACTTTTGGATCTTCCAAAACAGGCCTCCTTTACTTTGATAGCCAAAGTATACTCCAGAATAATTTGATTGTCAAATATTTTTTCAGAAAATGCTAATTATTTTCCTTTGAAAGCGGGTCTCCTCCGCTCTGCATGTGCACGTACACCTTCTTTGAAGTCTTCTTTGAAGGCCAAACTTTCCTGCAATTGTAACTCCAAACGGCGATAAGATTCCCAGTCCTTGAACTGACTCTCCCAGACCAGTTGCTTAATCGCCACGTAGGAATTGATGGAACCACGCATGAGCTTCTTAAGGACCTGCTGGACCGTTTTTTCCAACTTTTCTGGCTCAACCAGTTTATAAATAATGCCGTATTCTAAGGCTTTCTCCGCAGACAAACCTTCTCCTGTCATGGCCAAATGACTAGCACGATTGGCACCAATGGCACGGCTGATCAGGAAAATACCACCCGCATCTGGCGCCAACCCAACGCCTACAAAGGCTTGGATGAATTTTGTCTTGCTGGAGGCAATAACAAAATCAGCCGCCACCGCCATATTAGCCGCGGCTCCGGCCACTGCCCCATCTGTCACCATAATGACTACTTTAGACAATTTCTTCATCGCAAACGAAATATCATTCACCAGTTCTGCTATTTTTACCAAAGAAGCAATATCATCATCATCAACTGCACGCTTCATCTCAACTAAATCTCCACCCACGGAGAAAATGGATCCCTGTGCTTGAATTTGTAAAATTTTGACGGAGGCATCCCCTTCTGCAAGGCGGATTGCTTCTAAGATTTCTTCACACATAGGAATATTAAAACCATTTGCCACTTCCGGTCTGTTTAAAGTTAGAATCGCTACGGAATCAATTACTTCATAACGAATTGTTTGGTAGGCCATTCCCTTGCTCCTTTCAAAATAGTTTGATTATTAAAAGATTTGAACATCAAACTTCAAATTCTTGTTTTCCATTGTAACACAGTTTTTACAATTGTCACTTTTTTTCTAGCAAGGAAAGTGTGACGTCCGAAAAAGAGGGGGGGCTATCCTCGAAATATAAAATTTAGATATGCTAGAAAATAACGTGTCTAAGAACCTATATTCACACGCAAAGCCCTTGGCTTTTTCGCTCATCAAGGCAATTTTTGAGGGAAATACTGAGTGTATTTTGAAAAAAAACAACCTCAATATACAAGTCTGAACTGTAAATATAGGCTCTAAGTTTAATTGACAACTTTCATTTTTTCACGTTAATACTTTTGGAAGATTTAACTGGATTCTGAGCTAGAAACACCATTTTTCACCGAGAACTAATACTTGGACTACAATATAATATTTCTTAAAATCGCAATAAATCAAAGGCATCTTCAAGATTGTCTACCAATCTATCTGCTTTCGACTGATCAATTCCATAATGCTGGTCTCGAATAGCCCAAACTGTCAATCCTGCTTTTTTAGCCGCTTCAATTCCCTTAGCACTATCTTCAAATACTAAAATGTCCGATTTAGCTACTCCTGTTGCACTGGCTGCTTTCACATAAACTGCGGGATCTGGTTTTGGGGCCTCACAATCCATCGCTGAGAAAACATGACTAAAGTGAGATCGTATACCAGCATCTAGTAGAGCACGTTCGATTTCTGAACGGTCGGTATTTGAAGCCAAAACTACAGGAATACCTTGGATAGTTAATCTCTCCAATACCCCTTTAACTTCAGGAAAAATCCTCTCTGCATAAGGGGTTGGTCGCTTTTCTTTATACACACGATATTCTTCTTCCAAGGCAGGGACATCCCAGTTATCATAATCATCCCCTAAAATCCGTTGCCAAATTTGACTAGCCCTTCCACCGACAAATATAGATGGATCCAAATGATCAACCGATAAACCTTTTGTCGCTAAAAAATTCGCTCGACGTTGAAAATAGAATGTTTCTGTATCAAAAAGTACACCATCCATGTCGAAAATAATTGCTTTTACCATACTCGCCTCCTATTACTTTAATTGTAACACAGTTGAAAGAAAAAATGTTTTTCTGAAATTTTCATACTTACCTCTTGTTCGTTTTTCGATAAAATTCTTGGCAAGATTTGTCTGAACATACTGACAATTTCATATCATTCTGCTATAATAGAAAAAAATATCCAAGGAGATGAGAATGAAAGTTATTAAATTTGGGGGAAGCTCACTTGCTTCTGCTGGACAGTTAGAAAAAGTTTTCAATATTGTTCAATCTGATTCAGAACGTCGCTTTGTTGTGGTGTCTGCACCTGGAAAACGCAATGCCGAGGATACTAAAGTTACTGATGCGTTGATTAAATATTATAAAGAATATGTTAGCGGAAAAGATGTGACTGCCAGTCAAGAATGGATCATCAACCGTTATCAAGCAATGGTTGACGAACTTGGTTTCACAGCTAACAGCATGAAGAAAATCGCAGACAGCATCATCTCTTTGGCCAGCCTACCAATTGATGATAACGAATTCCTTTACGACGCATTCTTAGCAGCTGGTGAAGATAATAATGCCAAATTGATTGCCGAATATTTTACCCACAGAGGATTGCCTGCACGCTATGTCCATCCTAAAAAAGCTGGTATTGTTGTCAGCTCCGAACCAGGAAATGCTCGCATTTTGCCTTCAAGTTATGACAAAATCGAAGAGCTTCGTGATACAGATGAAGTACTCATTATCCCAGGATTCTTCGGTGTAACTGTTGATAACCAGATTTGTACCTTCTCACGAGGTGGATCGGATATTACAGGTTCCATCATTGCTGCCGGGGTCAAGGCTGACCTCTATGAAAACTTTACAGATGTCGATGGTATTTTTGCAGCCCATCCTGGCATCATTAAAAATCCACATTCAATCAAAGAATTGACCTATCGTGAAATGCGAGAATTAGCTTATGCAGGTTTCTCCGTCCTCCACGATGAAGCCCTCCTTCCTGCCTATCGCGGACGGATTCCATTGGTTATTAAAAACACCAATAACCCAACTCACCCTGGTACCCGAATTGTACACAAACATACCGAGCAAACAGTTCCTGTTGTCGGTATTGCTGCAGACGATGGTTTTGTCAGCATTAACTTGTCTAAATATTTGATGAACCGTGAAGTTGGTTTTGGTCGCAAGGTTTTGCAAATTCTCGAAGATCTCAATATTCGCTGGGAGCACATGCCGACCGGTATTGACGATTTATCCATCGTAGTCCGTGAGCGTGAATTGACTCCTATCAAGGAAGAAGAGATCCTTCGTCAACTCAATACGAAAATGGAAGTTGACAAGGCCGAAATCGAGCATGGTTTATCTATTATCATGATTGTTGGTGAAAATATGAAGAGCCATGTCGGTGTAACAGCTACCGCTACCACCGCACTCTCTAAACAAAATGTCAACTTGGCAATGATTTCACAGGGCGCCAGTGAAGTTTCTGTTATGTTCGTTGTCAAAACCGAAGAAAAGAAACGCGCCCTGCACGCACTCTATGAAGCTTTTTTTAACGAGCAATAATCGCAACGAGGCCGGTCCGTTCCCTCTTCATACTCTTCGAAAATCAAAATCAGACATTGTTGACTTGATTTGATAAGTGTCAAGCTCCAGCGGAGCTTGACAGCCTGCCACCATAAAATAAGAAAGTAGCAGGCGTATATCTGCTCTTGGAGAAACGAACTTCGTTCACTCTATCTCCAAGCTCCAAAGGTTTGGGAAACCTTTGGAGCTAGTCTGATTTTAATTTTCATTGAGTAGCAATTAAAATTTGAATAAACAAAAATAGCTTAGAATCAACGTTTCTGACGATGCAATTCTAAGCTATTTTTTTAGGCTTTTTATACGAAAACTCAAAGTTAGTGTCAACATCTCAGCGCAGTGATTGATTGGGTTTAACAGTTCAGTGGACTATTTTAGCCCGAGCCAACTCCTTGGAAGTGAAGGGAACTCTTTTTGACCTAGTCGAGTCTTTCCCACTCCCCTTACATCGAAGTAATAAAAGTCAACTAAATGACGATATTTGTATTATAGACAATATCTAGGTGACAGTTCTCTAATATTTTACCCTTCTATTCTAGTGAAAGAGGCGGATTATCGTCACTTTTACTATCGCTGTTATTCAAAAATTCGAGGTAGGCGATCTGTCAAAAGACAAACCACCTCGTAATTTATGGTTCTGATGCGATCAGCCCACTCCTGAACAGAGATCATTTTATCTCCATCTTGACCGATTAGGGTGACTTTTTGACCAAGTGGATAAGCATGAGGTAAACGAATGGTGATCTGGTCCATCGAAATACGCCCTACAATTTCACAGGCTTGCCCATCGACTAAGACTGATAAGCCTTGTAAGCTTCGTACGAGACCATCTGCATATCCTATCGGAACGGTCGCAATCCATTCTGAATCGGTACTGTGATAAGTAGCTCCGTAGCCAATTGTTGTGCCAGCTTCAACCTGCTTTACATGAACAATTTCAGATACGAGAGATAAGGCTGGTTGAACATCAAACGGGAGTTCTAGCACTCGTCCACTTGGATTAAGTCCATAAAGAATGTTTCCCAAACGAACCAGGTTAAATACTGTATCAGCATGCCAAATGCTTGTTGCTGAATTGCTGGCATGAATCCAGCGCGGAGTAATTGGTAGAACATCCAAAAATTCTTTAAAAACAGACAGTTGACTCTCGAAGTGCGCCTGATCAACCTCATCCGCAGTAGCAAAATGAGTATAGACTCCTTCGATATCATACTCTAATTCTTCAAGGATAGCAATCGCTTGTAGCAAATCGGCTATTTTTCTAAAACCAATCCGCCCCATACCTGTATCTAGCTTAAGATGAACAGTTAGACCAGATAAATCAGCCTCTAAGTCTTTTGCATCTTGCAACCAGTCCAGACTGGCAACTGTCACACTGATATTGAGTTGATGAGCTACTGGTAAAAAACGTACAGGAACCACTCCTAAAATCAAGATAGGATGCTCGATACCTGCTTTACGTAACTCTAATGCTTCATCCAAATTCGAAACACAAAAACCAGCTGCTTGACTGGATAACTTTTTCGCTACCGCAACAGCTCCATGACCATAAGCATTCGCCTTAACAACTGCAAATGCTTCGGTCTTATGGGGCAAGTTGGTCATTACTTGCTCGAAATTTTCCGCAATCGCATCTAAGTTAACCCGAATTTGCGTGGGTCGATGTTCACTTTCAATCATCTTTCTCCTCCAAAATCACACTAGCTTGTACAAAATTTCCTGAATGGCTAATGCTGAGCCAAATATTCCCATCAAAGGGACTCTTCGTCACATAGGGAACTCCTTTGCTGGTATTCAGAATTTCAATATCATGAAATCCTATCTTACCAATGCCTGTTCCCAAGGCCTTGGTCAGTGCTTCTTTGGCTGACCAACGTCCAGCTAAATATTCTAGCTGACGGCGACCGGACAGACTTTGATACCGTTCAAATTCTTTCTCTGTGAGAATCTTTTTGGGAAACCCTTGGTGTTTGATTCTGGCACTTTCAATCGCCTCCATCTCCTGAAGGTCAATGCCATGTCCTACTATCATTAATCGGTCTCCTTTTGCATAGTCATTTCATTTATCAAAATAAACGAACTGACTCTAGTGACTTGTCTAAAAATTGCAAAAGGACTGGACAGCCGTCCAGTCCACGCGTCATTCCTATTTACGGCCGTGACAATTTTTAAATTTCTTACCAGACTGGCATGGGCATGGATCATTACGATCAACACCTTCAAAAGATACATTCTCCTGAATTGCATGCGATTGGTTCGGCATAATATTCTTAACAGCTGTCGTATGTGCTTCTTGACTTGTACGCTCACGCTCAATATTGTCATGAATTTGCGCCTTCATCATCAAGCGGGTTACTTCAAACTCGATAGCCCCAATCATATCGTTGAACATAGTAAATGCTTCTGATTGATATTCAACGATTGGATTGTTTTGAGCGTATCCACGAAGACTGACTGCATTGCGCAATTGATCCAAGGCATCAATATGGTCTGTCCATTTGTTATCCACAACACGAAGGATAAGAACTTTCTGGAATTCGCGTACACGTTCTTCATCGCGTAATTTTTTCACTTGCGAATCATAGACTCTCAAAGCACGTTCATAGAGCTCTTCGACAATCTCTTTCTGATTCATTGCTTCAAAAGTAGCTTTACTCAAGGTATCATCGTCAACGAGATTTGCATGCGCAAATTTGATAATTCCATCAATAGCTTCATCTTTCGAACCAAGGAAGTGACCAGCAACTTGGCGTTCAATCGTCCGTTTCATCATCGCTTTGATTTCAGGAGCCAAATCACGGTCAGCAGTAATAACATCCTGGCGTTGGCGATAGATGATTTCACGTTGCTCACGCATCACATCGTCATATTGAAGGACTTGTTTACGTGAGTCGTAGTTGTTCCCTTCCACACGCTTCTGAGCAGATTCAACTTGACGTGTCAACATTTTAGACTTGATAACAGACTCTTCTTCTGTTAGATTCATACGCTCCATAAATACTTTGATGCGTTCTGAACCAAAGCGTTTCATCAAGTCATCTTCGAGAGATAGATAGAATTGTGATTCACCTGGGTCACCTTGACGACCTGAACGTCCACGAAGCTGGTTATCAATACGACGACTTTCGTGGCGCTCAGTACCAATAACACATAGTCCACCAAGTTCACGTACACCTGGACCTAACTTAATATCGGTACCGCGTCCCGCCATGTTGGTCGCAATAGTGACCGCACCACGCTGACCAGCATTCATAATAATCTGCGCTTCACGATAGTGGTTTTTAGCATTCAATACTTCGTGAGGGACACCTGCAGCTACCAATTTTTGAGAAATCAAATCAGAAGTTTCAACCGCAACTGTACCGACCAAGACAGGTTGCCCTTTCTCATAGCGTCTCTTCACATCCGCAATAACGGCATTGAATTTGTATTCTAGACTTGGATAGAGTAAATCTTCGTGGTCAACACGCGCGATTGGGCGGTTAGTTGGGATTGGTACAACACGGATGTTGTAGATTTCACGGAATTCTTCCTCTTCTGTTTTACCAGTACCCGTCATCCCTGATAATTTTTTATACATACGGAAAAGGTTTTGGTAGGTAATAGAGGCACTTGTCTTAGACTCGTTTTGAACCGGTACACCTTCCTTAGCTTCGATGGCTTGGTGAAGTCCATCAGAATAACGACGACCTTCCATCGTACGACCTGTAAATGGATCGATAATCATGACCTCTTGGTCTTCATTGACCAGATAGTCAATATCATAGGTCATGATGTAGTTGGCACGAAGTGCATTATCCAAGAAATGGGTAATGGCTACATTTTCAATATCGTAGAGGTTATCTAACTTGAAGAATTTCTCTGCTTTGTCAATACCTGAATCAGACAGACCAATCGTTTTAGATGGAATGTCAATGATGTAATCTTCTGTTGTCAAAGATTTAACAAGATTATCTGCCAAGAAATACAACTGGTTTGTTTCAGAACCTTGTGCACCAGATACAATCAACGGCGTACGAGCTTCGTCAATCAAGATTGAGTCAACTTCATCGACCAAGGCGTAATTGAGAGGACGTTGAACCATGTCTTCTGCACGCACAACCATATTGTCTCGGAGGTAGTCAAAACCAATCTCTGAGTTGGTCGAATAAGTAATATCGCAGTTATAGGCCTCACGTTTTTCCAAGGGTGATTTAGCAGCTAAGTTGATACCAACTGAAAGACCGAGCCATGAGTACAATTCACCCATTTCAGTCGCATCACGAGTAGAAAGATACTCGTTAACCGTCACTACGTGAACACCTTGACCAGACAAGGCATTCAAATAAACAGGCATCGTTGCAGTCAGAGTCTTACCTTCACCTGTACGCATTTCTGGAACGTCACCGTTGTGAAGAACGATTCCTCCCATAACCTGAACCTTGTAGGGATAGAGCCCCAATACGCGTCGAGCTCCTTCACGGACTACCGCATATGCTTCGTACAAAAGATCGTCGAGGGATTCGCCGTTATTGTATCGCTCCTTAAATTCTGCTGTCTTAGCTTGCAACTGTTCATCAGTCAGCGCTTCCATTTCATCGGCATACGAGAAGACCTTATCTGCCATTTTCTCAAGTTTTCTTAGCTCTCCCTTATCATTTTCAATGAGAGAACGAAGTGCATTTGTTACCATATCATTCATCCTATTTCAGTTTTAGTCAATAATATATTGTAGCAGAAAACCAGTCAATTTTCAAGGTTTGCCCTTAGGATACACAGTATTCTTAGATAAAAACACAATAAACACAATAAAAACACAATAAAACAAACAAATCTGGAAAAATTTCTACACGAGGCTGGGCAAAAAGCCCAGCACCGCTTCTCAAAGTTAGTGTCAACATCTCAGCGCAGTGGTTGATTGACTTTAACAGTCCACTGGACTGTTAAAGGTTGGAGATAAGATTTGCAAAGCAAATCTCAGCAATTCGTGTTTTACACTCCAAATCTAACCATTACGACTGTTGCGAACAAAGTTCGCTTTATCTCCAACCTCAAACTGTCTCCCAGACAGTTTGAGCTGTGCGGGGGTGGGAAAACGAACTCTTCTATGAATGGCTGAGTTCTTTCCCACTCCCAAAAAGAACATGATTAAGACACCAATTACTAAAATAAATTCCAGGATACCAGCCTCTATCTCTAGTAAAAATATACCATTTAAAATTTTAAAAAAATATGCACTATTGCCCCAAAAATGTGAACGATTTGGCATTTTTTTCTTCTTACAAGTAGTATAATCTGATTGTACAAGTAAATATGTAAAAAGGAGAGGGAAATGTATACCAAGAAAATCGCTCTTAAACAACTAGCCATATCTAGTACTACAGTAGCCATAGTGAGTAGCCTATGGGGAAGCCAGCCTCCTATAGTTTACGCAAATGATGCATCGACGGTATCTGTTCAATATCACTATATTGCACAAGATGAACTAACAAGTTCAGAGAAGGATTCTGTCTTATCTAAGCTGAAAACTGTCTCACCTTCCAAAGAAACAGCTACGGAGAATCAGACAATCTATCTCATCTACAAGACCGAACCTAAAAAAATATTTGGGATTCTTCCGGCTACAGGGGAGACTGGGATCAATCTATTAACGATTGGAGGGGGACTTATTCTAGTTCTAGGAATAAGTTTGGCTGGAAAAGGCAAAAAGAAAAGGATTGTTTCATCCATCCTTCTTCTGACAGCCACTGGTTCTATTCTACCTATCCAGAGTATCCAGGCTCTAGAAAGCAATTTACTTGCAGGCTACAATCAGGTTCATCAGCTCAAAGTCGGAGACCAACTTCCTGATCCAAGTAACATAAAGCAGTATCAGTATGTAGGCTATGTCACTGACAAGGATATAGGTCCGCAATCTACCGAGAATAAAGAGAGCTCTTCCACAACTGCATCATCTCAGCAGCAAGATAGTACCGATAGTGCTATAAATAATGAAACCTTGCTCTTCAATCTAAAAAAATTAGATCCAACAAGCGACAACCAGCAACTAAAAAAGGCTGCCAACAATATTGACGCAGACCACAAATTGGCCAGTAGTAAAATGGTCAGCCTTGTCCCCATGGCCGACAAAACCATTATTTCTGACATACAGGGAAGAGAGGAAAATATCAATACACTCCTAGCTCACTTTGAAGATGGCAGCACCTTATTTTTCCCACTCCAATATACAGAAAACAAAGATAAACGTGCTTACTACCAAGTAGCGGATTGGGGAGTTACTTATTCACCTCTCCAAACATTACAAGACTACTCTGACATTCTAGACAAGGTAGTTCCAAGCCTACAAGCGGTTGAATTTCGTTCTGAAAATATGTATACCGCTCTCTCCATTACAGAAAATCAAGAGCAGCAAATGGACCGTCTCTATCTAGAAGAACCATTTAACAAAGTTAAGACAAATATTCGTGACTATCTAAAAAAAGCGTTAATAAATGATGAGTCTGTTAAACTAGATGATCCAGAATCAGTCACACAAACCATTCGTACCATCGAAGAGAATAAAGAAATTATCTTACTCAGTTTAGCCTACCTCGATAGATGGTACGATATTGATTACGGAGAAATTAATAGCAAGGAATTAACAATGTTCCATACGGATTTCTTCGGAGGAGAAGCGGATTCACTAGATGCTCTCATAACTTTTGGACAAAATGACTACCAGAGTTACAGTCCGCAAAAAAGTTATTTTTCCTATGCAGAGAACTTTGCATCTGTCACAGACAAGGCATCCCTGACTGATTTCCTTGAAGCCTATCGAGAAATCTTTTTACCTGAAATGTCTGATAACGATTGGTTCAAACAGACGACAGATGCCTTTATCGTAGAGACTAAATCTACCGTTCTTAGCGATGAAGACAACAGCAGACTAAATGTCTATGAGCGATTAAAAAATCCTCAAATCCCTGAAGAAGTGATTACGCCTCGTATCCGCGATACCTATCCAAATATGTTGCTTCCGCTATTAACAACGAGCGAGGACAATGTTTACATCATTTCAAATCTATCAAATCTCATCTTTAGTTCCTACGATCGTTACATTGATCAATCTTTAAAACTAAGCAATCCCGAAGTCTATCAGGCCGAACTCTCCAAAATAAAAGATCAAATCCTAGCAGATGCCGAGTTGTATCGTGCTCATTACGACATGTGGTACCGTATCCTGCCTGATTATCATAAGCATACCTTACTCTACTTCCAGCCAGTATGGGGAGGACACGGCAATTACGCCTACGACGCCTCTTCTTACGCTTGGAAAGGTGTTTGGTATTCCGATACAGGCAAGCTCACTCCTGAATTTGTTGAGAAAATGCAAAATGATGCTAGCGCTGAGACAACAGCTGCCATTCAAGAGGTTTTCGGTCCTTCTGGAACCTACTTCCTTCCTGAACTCACTTGGGCCGGTGCTTATGCTTGGAGACAGGAAGTCAGCTTTGTCATCACCCCATTACTCGGAACAGATGGCGCCGTAACACTCACGCACGAGATGGTTCACGCATTTGATTATGATAAATTCTTACTCGGTCATAACCGAAGAGCTGGTATGCAACTTGAAGCATTTCCTGAAGGAATGTTACAAGCACCAGACCGCGTTGATTATCCAATCATCGGCTTTAATTCTCTATCTGATTATTCAGGTTATACTGGCACTCGCTACCACAATATTAGTCCTGAGCGCTTCCAAAACTCAACAGATTTACAACAATATATGCAGGGCTTATTCGATCTCATCTACACATTAGAATACGCTGAAGGTACAGCTATTTTAAAACAGGATAAAGACACTCAACGCCAATGGTTTCACAAGTTAGAAACGAAAGAAAAACTCATCACAGGTGCGGAAGAGTATGGACCTTACGGAGTAAACCTTAAACGGGATTTCACAGATGAAGAATGGAATAGCATCGAGCTAAAAACTATTGATGACCTTGTTGATAATGATGTGACCGTCCGTCGTGAATCTGCAAATCGTATTGAGCGAGACCCTGATAATCCTGAAGAGGTGATGAACAACGGCTATCACAAACTAAGTCTCTTTGCTCCTATCTGGGCTACCGCAACAACCGAGCGTGTTCCTGGTGATCTTTCTTTTCGACGTACAGCATTTGAACTTCTAGCTGAAAAAGGATATGAAAATGGCATGGTACCTTACATGTCTAACCAATACAAACAAGCAGATAGCGATGTCGTTCCTGATTCACTCATCTTTACCAATATTCTCCCTGAATACAATGGCGATTATAAGACTTTCAAGAAAGCGATGTACCAAGAACGCGTCCAAAAACTTGCTTTCCTAAAACCTGTTACCATCAACTATGATGGGCAGGAGCTCACGGTAGCCAACTATGAGCAATTGCAAGAATTGATGGATCAAGCTGTCCTAGCCGATATTGCTGCAGGTAATTTTACAACAGAAAATACGAAAGTTTCTGAATTAAAAGGATTGTTACACGATGCCTTTCTAAAACTTACCGATGATTATAGAACTAGTATTTTTACAGAATAAGAAAAAAGTTAGGGATTATTTCTAGTCCCTAACTTTTTATATTACTTTTCTGATACCTGTTTTGCCAAAGCAAAGTTTCCAAGAGTTGCAGAACCATTTTCAGCAACAGCTGGCGTTACGATATATTCTTTGACATCTGGTGTTGGGAGATAATCGTTCATCAAACCGACAAACTTCTCACGTACACGATTAAGCATGTGCTCTTGAGCCATAACTCCTCCACCAAATACAATGACTTGTGGACGATATAGAAGAGTCGCTTGAACAGCCGCTTGAGCAATGTAATATGCCTGAACATCCCAAACGTCTGAATTTAACTCGATCAATTCACCACGAATACCTGTACGGCCTTCAAGAGAAGGACCTGCAGCTAAGCCTTCCAAACACCCATTGTGGAACGGACACATCCCTTTAAATTCATGTTTTACATCGTAAGGGTGTAGGGCAACGTAAGTATGACCCGCTTCGGTATGACCCAAGCCACCGATAAACTCACCATTCTGAATAGCACCTGCACCAATACCTGTACCGATTGTATAGTAAACTAAGCTCTTTACCCCTTTACGAACCAATGTTTCACCAAAAGCTGATGAATTCACATCTGTCGTGAAGTAGAATGGAATGTTAAATTCCTTAGCAATCAGACCAAGTAAATCAATATTTGACCAATGTGGCTTAGGAGTTGATGTAATATAGCCATATGTTTGTGAGTTTTGGTCAATATCAATTGGACCGAATGAACCAATGGCGATACCTGCCAAACGGTCTTCATAACGTTTGAAGAATTCTACTGTACGTTCAATGGTCTCATAAGGTGTTGTCGTTGGAAATTGTGTTTTTTCAATTACTTGGAAATTCTCATCACCAACAGCACAAACAAATTTTGTACCACCAGCTTCCAAGCTTCCGTAAAGTTTTGTCATGTGAATGTCTCCCATTTTTTATCTGTTCTATTATACCATAGATAATAACAGAAGAAAAAGGCTTACCGCCTTTTTCTAAATATTTTTACTTCTAGGCTCTCATCTTACTTTCAGTACTAGGCAACGAGCTGAAGGCTGTACTGAAGTACGCCAAAGCGAGTTAACGAAGTAATGAAAGCAAAGAGGGGGGCTAGAATTATTTAGCAACTTTCAAGAAATCCGCACCATGAGCAATTGTACCTTCAGCAAGCGGTGATACTTCTGCAAAGTCAGCAGTGTTGGTTACGATGATCATTGTTGTATCATCAAGACCAGCTTCTGCAATCTTCGCTGCATCGAATTTAGCAAGTGGTGTACCTGCTTTTACCTTATCGCCAGCTGCAACCTGTTTCTCAAATCCGTTACCGTTCATTGATACAGTATCAATACCGATGTGGATCAAGATTTCAGCTCCTGAAGCTGTTTTCAAGCCATAAGCGTGACCTGTTTCAAAAGCAATAGTTACTTCTGCATCTGCTGGTGCGTAAACAACACCTTCAGTTGGCTTAACTGCCAAACCTTTACCCATAGCTCCTGATGAGAAGACCGGGTCATTTACATTTTCAAGAGCAACAACATCACCTGATAGTGGAGATACAAGAGTTTCTTCAGCTACAAGTCCTGTTTCTGCTTCTTCAAGCGTTTCAGCTGTTTCTTGTGCAGAAGCACTAGACTTTTTTACGTCTTTCTCCTCATCTTCATAACCGAAGAGGTAAGTCAAAGCGAAACCAAGAGCAAATGATACAGCAACCATAAGGATGTATGGAAGAATTTGACCATTACCTGCGTAAAGTGTCAAACCTGGGATGATAGTAACACCCATACCTGTACCTGCAAGACCAAGAAGAGATGCTACAGCACCACCGATGGCACCAGCAACCAATGAAAGAAGGAATGGTTTGCGGAAACGCAAGTTAACACCGAAGATAGCTGGCTCAGTAATACCGAGGAAGGCAGAAAGAGCTGCTGGGAAAGCAAGAGCTTTCAATTTAGGATTTTTAGTTTTCACACCAACCGCTACTGTAGCAGCACCTTGTGCTGTCATAGCTGCAGTGATGATAGCGTTGAATGGGTTAGCACCAGTGTTTGCGACCAATTGAGCTTCCAAGAAGTTGAAGATATGGTGAACACCTGATACCACGATGACTTGGTGAACACCACCGATAAGGAGACCACCAAGACCCATTGGCAAGTTCAAGATAGCTTGTGTACCAGCCAAGATGTAGTTTTCAACTACGTGGAAGACTGGACCAATGACAAACAAGCCAAGAATAGACATTACAAACAAGGTCACGAATGGCGTTACCAAGAGGTCAAGAACTTCTGGAACAACCTTGCGGACAGCCTTTTCAAATTTAGCACCAATCAAACCGATGATGAAGGCTGGCAATACTGAACCTTGCAAACCAACAACTGGGATGAAACCGAAGAAGATAGTTGGTTTCACATCGCCACCTGATGCTACAACCCAAGCGTTTGGCAACTGACCCGCAATGAGCATCATACCAAGAACGATACCGATTGTTTGGTTACCACCGAATACACGGAAGGTTGACCATACTACCAAGGCTGGCAATACGATGAATGCTGTATCTGTCAAGATTTGTGAGTAAACGTTCAAATCTTCTGGAAGAGTATAACCAAGAGCTCCAAGAAGACCGCGAAGACCCATGAAGAGACCAGTTGCTACGATAGCAGGAATGATTGGAACGAATACGTCACCGAATGTACGGATTGCACGTTGGAAAGCATTACCTTGTTTCGCTGCTTCCGCTTTTTGCTCACCAGTTGTTGCTGTTGGCAAACCAAGTGCAACGACTTCATCGTAAATTTTGTTTACTGTACCAGTACCAAAGATGATTTGGTATTGACCAGAGTTGAAGAAAGCACCTTGTACTTTTTCGATGTCTTCGACTGTATCCTTGTCGATTTTTCCTTCATCAACAACCATGACACGAAGGCGAGTCGCACAGTGGGCAACACTGCGTACGTTCTCACGTCCACCAAGGGCGTCAATGACTTTTTTTGCAATTTCTGTATTATTCATCTTGCAAAAATCTCCTTATTAAATATTTTTTATTTTTTTTGAAAGTGTTTTCAAACTTTCGATGGTTTTATTATATCACTTTTATAAAATATGTCAAACGTTTATCACATTTTTCTTTGAATTTCTTAAAAACATTGTTAAAACTTGATTTTTTACAAGAAAACGTTTACTATATTAATGAAAAACTAGAAAATTTGGAGAAAATTATGGCATTTACAACAGAGGAGCGTTACAGGGCTTATGCTGACTGGACACCCGAATATATTGAAAAAATAAAGAAGAATACAGAGAGTTCACCTTGGAGGACCAACTTCCATATCGAAACACCGCATGGACTCTTGAACGATCCCAATGGGTTCTCTTATTTCAATGGAAAATGGACCTTGTTTTATCAATACTTTCCTTTTGGTGCAGCACACGGCCTAAAATCATGGGTACATACTGAATCAACGGATCTGGTCCATTTTGAAGAAACTGGTACGGTTATGTACCCAGATACACCACTTGATAGCCACGGTGCCTACTCTGGCTCTGCCATGGAATTTGGCGACAAGCTCTTCCTCTTCTATACTGGAAATGTCCGCGATGAAAATTGGGTTCGCCATCCATACCAAATCGGTGCCTTGATGGATAAAGATGGTAAGATTGAAAAGATTGATAAAGTCTTGATTGAGCAACCAGAAGATACCACCGACCATTTCCGTGATCCACAAATTTTCAACTATAAAGGGCAATATTACGCTATCGTCGGTGGACAAAATCTGGAGAAAAAGGGAATTGTCAAACTTTATAAAGCTGAAAATAACGACTACCTCAACTGGTCCTATGTTGGTGACCTAGATTTTGCCAATGATATGACCGCTTATATGATGGAATGCCCAAATATTGCGTTCGTTGGTGAGCAACCCATCCTTCTCTACTGTCCACAAGGCTTGGACAAAGAGGTATTGGACTATGGCAATATCTATCCAAATATGTATAAGATTGGTCAGAGTTTCAATCCTGAAACAGCAAGCATTGTCGAACCGAGCGAATTGATCAATCTGGACTATGGTTTTGAGTGCTATGCAACCCAGGCCTTTAATGCACCAGACGGTCGAACTCTATCTGTTAGCTGGTTGGCTCTTCCAGATGTGGAATACCCAACCGATGCTTATGACTACCAAGGCTGTCTGTCATTGGTTAAAGAATTAACCATCAAGGACGGTAAACTCTACCAATATCCAGTCGATGCTATTACCAGTCTTCGTAAAGAAGCTCAGCCATTTTCAGCCCAAAAAGAAACTAATAATGTTTACGAATTGGAACTTGATTTTTCAGCGGGCACGAAGCATGAAATCGTATTGTTCGCAAATGAAGAAGAAAAAGGCTTGGTCTTGTCTGTAGACACTGAACAAGGCCGGATTACATTAGACCGTGGCAACTGTGGTCAGCCATTCGCACTCGATTTCGGTACAAGTCGCTCTTGCGAGATTTCTCCAGGAGCTCTTACAGCCAATATCTTCATCGACAAATCTGTCTTTGAAATCTTTATCAATAAAGGAGAGAAAGTATTTTCTGGTCGTGTCTTCCCTGATGCGGATCAGTCTGGTATCGTCATTACGACTGGTAATCCGACCGGAACCTACTACCATTTAGATTATGGTCGCAAAACTAACTGATGTCGCACAGTTAGCTGGGGTCAGCCCAACAACTGTCTCGCGCGTTATCAATAAAAAAGGATACCTATCTGAAAAAACCATTCGCAATGTCGAAGAGGCTATGCGTGAACTAGGCTACAAACCTAATAATTTAGCTCGTAGTTTACAAGGTAAATCCGCAAAATTAGTTGGTCTCATCTTCCCAACAATAAACAATATTTTTTATTCTGAATTGATTAGCCATTTAGAAAAAGAGCTTTTTGATCGAGGCTATAAAACCATTATTTGCAATAGCCAGCACGAGTCCGATAAGGAACGTGAGTATCTGGAAATGTTAGCAGCTAACCAAGTAGATGGGATTATCTCGGGCAGTCACAATCTCGGTATCCAAGACTACGACCGTGTCGTAGCTCCAATTATCGCTTTTGACCGCAACCTCTCTCCTTCCATTCCCATTGTCTCTTCCGATAATTTTGCTGGCGGGGTATTAGCTGCCCAAACCTTACAAAAAGCGGGATGTCACAATCCATTAATGATTACTGGAAACGATGATTCCAATTCACCTACCGGCCTTCGCCAAGTAGGTTTCACATCTATTTTGAACAAAGCCGAAGTTTTTCATATCTCCAGTGATTTCTCACCTGTGCGCAAGGAGATGGAAATCCGAGCCATTCTTGAAAAACAAAAACCAGATGGTATCTTTGTATCTGGCGATGCAACGGCTATGCTGGTATGGAACGTCATTCGTTCATTGAATCTGTCTATTCCAGAAGATATTAAATTGATTGGTTATGATGGAACAAGTTTCATCGAAAACTACTATCCTCAACTGACAACCATCAAGCAACCATTAACCGAAATAGCTCGCCTGCTGGTTGAACTATTAGTTGATAAAATCGAAGGAAAAAAACTGACAAAAACAGACTATATCCTGCCGATTAGCCTACTAGCAGGAGCTAGTATATAAAAAAAGCTGTGCCTAATAAAAATTAGGTACAGCTTTTTTGTGATACATTCTCTTATTTCTCAAGTAAAAAAGAAGCTCATCAGGCTTCTTCTTTAATAAACTGGCTCAAAACTCCATTGACAAACTTAGCTGAAGATTCATCAGAAAATTCTTTAGCCAATTCAATAGCCTCGTTAACAGCAACACGGTCTGGCGTTTCTTCGAAATGTAAGATTTCAAATAGGCCTAGTCGCATGATATTCTTGTCAATCAAGGTTAAACGGTCTAAGGTCCATCCTGCTTTTAATCGGCTAGATAACTCCTTATCCAAGTCATCACGATAGTCTGCTACACCATTGACAAGGTTAAGGAGAAAGAGCGGAATTTCAACTCCTTCTTGCTCTTCCTCTCTATCATAAAGATAAGAAAACTGAGCTGCCTGAACAGGTTCTTGACCAAATTCAAGTGATACGATTGCCTGCAAAGCACACTTACGCAGGGCATGTCTGTTATTCTTCATCAAGGAAATCCTCTCCGAATAAATCTTTCAATGCTGGTTTTGGTGTTTTATCAGGAACAATGCCGCTGACATGGATATTAACCGCAGCCACTTGAACTTCTGCATAGTTGTAAACTGCTGTCTTGACTGCACGCTGGATGTCCATTGATACGGCAGGAACATTTACACCATATTCTAGATAGACGTAAATATCCGCAGTCACTCGACCTTCCTCGTCAGTTTCAAGATAAACACCTTTATTTAACGATGTTTTTGACCAACTGTCTGCTACACGCTTATTTTGAAGGGAATGTACTCCATCAACTTTCGCTGCAGCAATGCCTGTAATTACTTCAAGGACGCGAGGTGCGATAACAATCTCGCCTTGATATTCTGTTGTCATAGGCTCTCCTTTCTTAAGAGGAAACGATTAAGCACGTGATACGTAAGTTCCTTCTGCTGTGTTGATAACGAGTTTTTGACCTGCTTCGATAAAGTCTGGTACGTTGACGACAAGACCTGTTTCCATCGTAGCTGGTTTACCTGAACCTGTAACAGTCGCACCTTTGATAGATGGTTGTGTTTCTGCAACGACCAATTCAACAGTTGTTGGTACAGTAACACCGATCACTTCTGTTCCGTAGAACTGGATCTTCACATCGGAATTCTCCAAGATATAGAGCAATTCTTCTTTGATGGTCGCTACTGGAATTTCATACTGATCGTAAGTCTCAGTATTCATGAAATAAGCTGTGTCATCCATTTGGTAAAGGTACTGTGCTGGAACTGTTTCGATAATAGCTTGTTCAAATTTTTCATCTGGACGGTAAGTTGTATCGAAGGTTGAACCTGTACGTACATCACGCAATTTCATACGCATGATGGTGTTCCCCTTACCTGGTTTGTGGTGGCTTGCATCCAAAACTTTAATCAATTTACCTTCAGCTTCGAAGGTCATACCTGCTCTAAGTTTACTTGCTTCAATCATTGTATTGAATACCTCTTCAAATTTTATTTATTCGTTTTATTCTACCACAAACTGTCAAATTTCTCAAATGACAATCAATTCCTTGGGAGCTAATGTCAAGACTTCACAACCGTTTTCCGTAATCAATAAGTCATCTTCGATACGGACACCGTATTTGTCATCCAAATAAATTCCCGGCTCATCCGTCAAGACCATACCTGCCTTGATAGTCTCGTCAGATTTTCCAAAATACGGATATTCATGAATATCCAAGCCGATACCGTGACCGATGCCGTGTGTAAAGTTGGCTCCATAACCCGCCGCATTGATAATCTCACGAGGAATAGCATCAAACTCGCGGTAGGTGACGCCTTCTTTGGCCTGCTCAATTAAAGCCTTATTGGCACGCAAGACCACATCGTAAATCTCACGCTCTTGATCTGTCACATGACCGATATGGATGGTCCGTGTCATATCGCTGACATAATGCTGGTAATAGCAACCAAAATCCAGCGTCAAGGTCTCACCAGTTTGGATAACCTTTCCAGACGCTCTTCCATGAGGCATAGCAGAGCGGTAGCCAGATGCCACGATGAACTCAAATGATGCCCCTTCTGCACCGAGTTGACGCATGCGGTGGTCAAGGAAATGATTGACGTCCATCTCAGTCGTCTGACCTGGTTTGATAAAGTCAAGAACATCAATAAAAGCCTGGTCCGAAATTTGACATGCACGGCGAATGGTCGCAATTTCTTTCTCATCCTTAATCATGCGCAAGTCTTCGATAAAGTTTGACATAGCAACTAGTTGATAACCCTCAAAAATGCTGGTCAGACTTTGATAGAAACCATAGGTCACCTCGCTATCAAAACCAATGGTTTCAAGTCCATCTTCCTTAATCACCTTTGCAATTTCTTCAAGGGCAAAACGGCTCTCAATAATATCAAAACCTTTTACTGATGCCTTAGCTATCAAAGTATAACGCGAATCAGTCACAAACAAGCGACGCTTGCCACTGATGAAGACAGTCGCCTCTGTTCCCCAAAAACCAGTTAGGTAGTAAATATTGTTTTGACCAGTCACCAAGATTCCATCAACAGTTGATTGAGCTAATTTTGCTTCGAATTTTTCAAGTCTTTTTTGCATCCTACACCTCCAAAGATTTTGTAACTATTATAGCAGAAATACAGACAAATACCAATTCTTTCTAGCAGATAGAGAAAAAAGCCGCAGAGGCGACTTTTTATTTCAACTTCATTTTCAGATATTGGCCTGTAAAGCTGGCTGGATTTTGAGCCACTTCTTCTGGCGTTCCTGTCGCGACAACGGTACCGCCACCGACACCGCCTTCTGGTCCCATATCGATAATATGGTCAGCCGTCTTGATGACATCCAGATTATGCTCAATGACAAGGACAGTGTTACCGTCATCGACAAAGCGGGCCAAGACCTTGAGCAACTGGGCAATGTCCTCGGTGTGCAGGCCTGTCGTTGGCTCGTCCAAGATATAGAGGGACTTGCCAGTTGACCGCTTGTGGAGTTCAGAAGCCAATTTCATCCGCTGGGCCTCGCCTCCCGACAGGGTTGTCGCAGGTTGTCCCAATGTCACATAGCCCAATCCCACATCTTGGATGGTGCGGAGCTTGCGTTCGATTTTTGGAATATGCTTGAAGAACTCGACCGCATCATTGACCGTCATATCAAGGACCTGAGCGATATTTTTCTCCTTGTAGTGTACTTCCAAGGTTTCAGAATTGTAGCGGTGGCCATGACAGACTTCACATGGGACAAATACATCTGGCAGGAAGTGCATTTCAATCTTGATAATCCCGTCACCAGAGCAGGCTTCGCAACGACCACCTTTGACGTTAAAGGAGAATCGCCCCTTCTTGTAGCCACGGATTTTGGCTTCATTGGTCTGGGCAAAGAGGTCACGAATATCGTCAAAGACACCTGTGTAGGTGGCTGGGTTGGAACGTGGTGTCCGTCCGATCGGGCTTTGGTCTATGTCAATCAGGCGGTCCAAATGTTCAATTCCTGAAATGGACTTGAACTTGCCTGGCTTGTCCGAATTGCGATTGAGCTTCTGAGCAATGGCTTTTTTCAAAATGGAGTTGACCAGAGTTGACTTACCAGAGCCAGACACCCCTGTCACTGCCACAAATTTTCCAAGGGGGAAACGGACTGTCACATCTTGCAGGTTGTTTTCCTTGGCACCTGTTACCTCCAGGAAACGACCATTTCCAACACGGCGTTCTAGAGGAACTGGAATTTCTCGTTTGCCAGACAGGTACTGGCCTGTAATGGATTTCTTGTTTTTGGCGACTTGGGCAGGTGTTCCAGAAGCCACGATTTCTCCACCAAAGACACCCGCACCTGGACCGATGTCAATCAACCAGTCCGCCTCCCGCATGGTGTCCTCATCGTGTTCTACCACAATCAAGGTATTGCCCAAATCACGCATCTTTTTCAGACTGGCAATCAGGCGGTCATTGTCCCGCTGGTGCAAACCAATCGACGGCTCATCCAAGATGTAAAGGACACCAGACAGGTTAGAGCCAATCTGAGTCGCCAAACGGATTCGCTGACTCTCACCACCTGATAAGGTCCCAGCTGCTCGGGACAGCGTCAGGTAGTTAAGACCAACGTTGTTGAGGAAGGTCAGGCGATCCTTGATTTCCTTGACAATAGGCGTAGCAATGGTAGCTTCATTTTCAGACAAGGTCAGATTTTCAATGACTTCCAGATGATCCGCCACGGACAAGTCAGACAACTGCCCGATATGAAGTCCCTGCTCGCCACCAACTTTAACAGAAAGGGCTTGGTCATTGAGGCGATAGCCGTGGCAGGTCCCACAGGTCAATTCATTCATATAAGTCTTCATGACCGTCCGCGTGTAATCACTATTGGTTTCACGGTAGCGACGGTTAATGTTGGTAATCAAGCCTTCAAACGGAATGTCAATATCACGCACCCCACCGAACTCATTTTCATAATGGAAATGGAATTCTTTACCGTCAGAACCGTTGAAAATCAGGTTCTTCTCCTCTTCCGTCAATTCCTCAAAAGGCTTGTCCATATCCACGCCAAAGTGGTTCATAGCTTGCTCCAACATCTGAGGATAGTAGTTAGAAGAAATAGGATTCCACGGAGCCAAAGCCCCGTCACGCAAGGTCTTACTGGCATCTGGGACAATCAAATCCGTATCCACTTCCAGCTTCATCCCCAAACCGTCACAATCGCTACAAGACCCAAAAGGCGCATTGAAAGAGAAAAGACGAGGCTCCAACTCAGGCACTGTAAAGCCACATACTGGGCAGGCATAGTACTCAGAGAAAAGCATTTCCTTCTCGTCCATGGTGTCGATGATGACATAGCCGTCCGCAATCCGCAGGGCCGCCTCAATGGAGTCAAAAAGCCGCGAACGAATACCCTCTTTGATGACAATCCGATCGACAACGACTTCAATATTATGAGCCTTGCTCTTGGACAACTCCGGCACTTCCGACACATCATAGACATCACCATTGACCCGTACCCGAACATAGCCGTCCTTCTGCACTTTCTCAAAAATAGTCTTGTGTTGCCCCTTTTTCTTACGAACAATCGGAGCTAGGATCTGCAAACGCTGGCGTTCTGGCAATTCCAAGACCTCATCAACGATTTGTTCTACTGATGAAGCCGCAATGGCACCATGGCCATTGATACAGTAAGGTACCCCAACTCGCGCATAGAGCAGACGGAGATAATCATTGATTTCCGTCGCCGTTCCAACCGTCGAACGCGGATTCCGCGACGTCGTTTTTTGGTCGATGGAAATAGCAGGGCTGAGACCCTCTATGGAATCCACATCTGGCTTGTCCATGTTGCCCAAGAACTGACGAGCATAGGCAGACAAAGACTCTACATAGCGGCGTTGGCCTTCGGCATACAGAGTATCGAAAGCCAAACTCGACTTACCAGACCCCGACAAACCAGTCACCACCACCAGCTTCTCACGCGGAATGGTCACATCAATATTTTTTAAATTATGGGCACGCGCCCCATGAATCACAATATTTTCTTGCATAGTTTAAGATACAAAGGGCGTCAAATGCACAGTCAAAATAGGAAACTGACGATGTGTCTGAAAGACACAAGGAAGTTTATCTTTTTGACACTGCATTTAGCCCGTGTTCAATTCCTTTCTAATATAAGTGCGTTCACAAGATAACTGGTAACGGTCGATTAACTCCGCGTCACCAGACGAAACTGCCTATGGGCAATTCCTATATCTTGTATTAGCTCGATTTTCAAAAAATATCGTTTTGAAAATCTCACGTCAAGAAACCGTATAAAACTCGACGCTTTAGCACGCGTTCAAATCCTTTCTTAAGAGGCTATAAGCTATGGTATACGGAACAAGGAAAAGTCCGTACAACTTATTCGCTTAAATGTCTACATATTATACCACATTTCTATATAAAACCTTTCCGAAACTGCACATTTTTTGGTATAATAGAGGTTGCGTTAACGCAACAAAGATAAAAGGAGGGCAAAGATATGAAACAAATTTTTCTATCAACCATGACTGATTTAGAAGAAATTCAAACCTTTGAACCAGGGGCTTGGATTAATTTGGTCAACCCCTCCCAGAGCGAGTCCATGGAAGTGGCTGAACACTATAAGATTGACATCGCTGACCTGCGAGCACCGCTCGATGCGGAAGAATCCTCTCGTATCACTGTCGAAGATGACTATACGCTCATCCTGGTCGACGTCCCAATTCTTGAAGAACGAAACAACAAGACATATTATATTACTATTCCTTTGGGAATTATTCTAACAGATGATGCGATTATCACGACTTGTTTGGAATCATTGCCACTGTTTGAGCAGTTTATCCATCGTCGTCTACGGAATTTCTTCACTTTCATGAAGTCTCGTTTCGTTTTCCAAATTCTCTACCGCAATGCTCAGCTCTACTTGTCAGCCCTACGGACCATTGACAGAAAGAGCGAAGAGATTGAGAAGCAACTCCATGAGGCTACTCGAAACGAAGAATTGATTGTCCTCATGGAATTGGAAAAAACCATCGTCTACTTCAAGGCTTCCCTGAAAACCAACGAGCGGTTGGTCAAGAAACTGGCTTCTTCTTCTCGCCTATTACGAAAATACGAAGAAGACGAAGATTTGTTGGAAGACACCCTGGTTGAAACCCAACAGGCCATTGAGATGGCAGACATCTATGGTTCCATCCTGAACTCTATGACCCATGCCTTTGCTTCTATCATTTCTAACAACCAGAATACCATCATGAAAACCTTGGCATTAGTGACAATCGTTCTCTCTATCCCAACCATGGTCTTCTCCGCATACGGTATGAACTTTAAGGACAACATCATTCCTTTTAACGATATTCCCTATGCTTTTTGGTGGATTATCCTCTTCGCATTTGCAATCAGCCTATCACTCACCTTCTACTTCATCCGTAAGAGATGGTTTTAACCTAAGGAGATTAACATGTCATTTACAGAAATCAACGGATTAACAAAAAAGAACCAAGAATTTATCCATATTGCGACCAACCAACTGATTAAAGATGGAAAGTCTGATAGCGAAATCAAAGAACTCTTGGAAGAAATTTTACCAACTATCATTGAAAAGCAAAAAACTGGCGTGACTGCCCGCAATCTCTATGGAGCACCAAGTGAGTGGGCTGCTAGTAAGACAATTTCTGAACAGGAAAAGAAAGACCAAGTGGAATACAATGAAAATCCATGGTTGATGTGGCTCGATTCCAGCCTCTTCATGCTTGCTATTATTGCAGGTATCAATGGATTGATGAACTTATTGGGACAAGGTGCCCAATACGGCTTGTTCACTCTATTGGTAATTGGTTTTGGTGTCGGCGCTGGTATGTACTTTATGTATCACTTTGTTTACAGAGAACAAATTAAAACTGGGCAACGTCCTAAATTGCTGAAAGCTATCGCTTTTCTTGGACTTGCTACGTTGGCATGGTCACTTGTTTTTCTCTTGGCAGCATTGATTCCAACAGCTCTAAACCCAGTTCTACCACCACTTGTTACAATTCTTATCGGAGCAGCAGCTTTCGGTGCACGCTATCTCTTGAAAAAGAAATATAACATTCGCAATGCCATGTCCCCAGTTCAATAATATAGTTGTTTAGTTTTTATTTGATGTATGATAAAATAGACTTATGACTTACGGAATTGATTTTAGAAAACGCGTTATTGCCTATGTCCAATCAGGACACACAAAAAAGGAAACCTGTGACCTATTT